>JAGAQS010000282.1 GCA_017622635.1 Ruminococcus sp.
AGGTGCAAACGTTGTAATGCTCGGTTCACTTCTCGCAGGCTGTGCAGAAGCCCCCGGTGAAACGGAAATTTATCAGGGCAGACAGTTCAAGGTATATCGTGGCATGGGCAGTCTCGGTGCTATGGCTTGCGGTTCTAAGGACAGATATTTTCAGGATGGTGCAAAGAAACTTGTACCGGAGGGCGTTGAAGGTCGTGTACCTTTCAAGGGTGCTGTTGCAGATACAATCTTCCAGCTTGTCGGCGGTATACGTTCAGGCATGGGTTACTGCGGTTGTGAAACCATTCCCGACCTCCATGAAAAAGCACAGTTCGTAAGAATTACAGGTGCAGGTCTCAAGGAAAGCCACCCGCACGATATTTATATTACTAAAGAAGCTCCAAACTATTCAACACAGGTGTAATTATAAAAAGCCGGACATTAAAAAAATGTCCGGTTTTTTTGAAGATTACATCTTTTCTGAAAATTCATAATTTACTGTTTCATATACTGAAATGCCACAGGCAAGTATATATTTATATTATATAAACACGGTTTTTACCTGTTTTTTTGGCTTTATAAAGTCCGTTGTCCACACGTATGCAGAGAGAATCAGATGTATCGCAGGGTTTTACCTGAGTAACTCCGAGACTTATAGTCTGCGACCTCATATCGGGAAAGAGCGTGTTGGCAAAGCATTGACGTATAAGTTCCGCAATATATGCGGCAACGGATAATTCTGTATCATGGAGGAGCAACATGAACTCCTCACCGCCCCATCTGCCTGCCGAGAATTTTCCATTAAAGAATGGCTGGTTATTTTTCAGAATATCGGATAATGTTATTATTACAACGTCGCCTTTCTGATGACCGTAACAATCGTTAACCTGCTTGAAATTGTCGATATCAAGCATAATAACGGAAAAAACGCTGCCGGTTTTGCGGTGATTTTCAATTGCTTTGTCTATACGGAATTGTATCTCTTTCCGGTTATACAATCCTGTCATTCCGTCAATGATAGCCGCATTTTTAAGCTGAAGTTTCAGATTTTCATGTTCTGTTACATTATTTAGCAGTCCTATAATTCCTGTAATATTGCCGTTCTCGTCTTTTACGGGTTCTTTAAACACTTCAAAATATTCCCGAATATCATCAACATTTATTTCAATGATATAATGAGTACCCTTACCGCTTCTGATAATTTCCATATCATTTTCCATAGCCATTTTAGCATTTTCTTTGTCTTTGCGTATATCAATATCTGTTTTTCCACGTATTGTCCAGTCCGGATTGGAAGAATGGTCGAGATGATGCCAATAATGAGTGGCGAAAATATAACGTCCGTCGCCGTCTTTAAGATAAATATTTGACGGCAGTTCTTTCAGCATACGTTCCATTTCATAGAACGAAGCGGAATCTTTAATGTGTATGGCGTTTTCAATGCGGTTCTTCACCGTGGCTTTCTGAAACGGCATTGTAATAAAATCAACCGTGTTATAATCAAGACATTTCAGCTGTTCATCACTTTGTATGTCATTTGTAATTACCAAAAGCGGAACGAATGAGAATCTTCCGTTTTGTACGGATTTCTTTAAAAAATCATAATTATTTTTGAGTGCCTGCTCTGAATCTATTATAACAGCAATTACTTCTATAAAAAATGAGGTCCAATTTTCAAGAAGAGTATCGTAGAATCAATACATACTAAATTGTATGAATCCGACAGAAGTCCATAGAGTTGTTTTATCCCTGTACTACGTCCGATAAGAAGTATTTTTTTCAACTTTAATGTCATATTATCATCTCCTTAATATTTTTATTCTTGGTTGGCAATTACACTTAGCATACAAAAGCCCGTTTACAATGAAAAGCAAACTTTCCGCTTTCATATTATCAAGCCATGCAGTGTCAATAAAATCAGAACCGCCGACAGAAATAACAGTAACGGAAACAGTTATGCAACCTGTTAAAATAATTATCGTCTGACAAAAGAAGAATTTTTACAGTAAATTATTTGTCGTCACCGACTATTTTTTCATAACTTTCTTCTGCCTTTTTTTCTTCTTCAATCTTCTGTGCTTTCTTTGCTCCGGCAGATGCACCTTTTTTTCCTCTTGACATAAGCACTACCGCAAAAACAGCAACCGCAATTATAAGACCGACTGCTATAATTATAAATGCCGTCTTTTTAAGACTTCTGTCTGCAACATCATAGTCAATTTTATTTTCTTTTGCGTATTTAAGTGCGGACGAACCCGAATATACACTCATGCTGAAATTATCCTGTTTTGTAAATTCCTGTCCGTCGAGTTTATAGCCGAAAGCATTTTCGCCAATTGATGTAACACTTTTCGGTACATTTATCTTTGTAAGGTTCTCACAGCCGAGAAATGCGTTTGCCCCTACCGAAGTAACACCCTCAGGTATGACAGCCTTTGAAATTCCGCTGTAGGCAAAAGCTTCTTCACCTATTTCCGTGACGGTTACAGGGACGGCAACCGATTCAAGACTTGAACAGTACATAAATGCTCCTGCCTCAAGTATGGTAAGACCCTGTTCAAAATCAATTTTTTTCAGTGAATTACAGTTTGAAAATGCGTCCGCACCTATAGTGGAAACAGATGACGGAATAAACAGATTTTCAATTTTCTGACAGGCTGAAAATGCTCCGGGTTTGATTACCGCAACGTTATTGTCAATATACAAATCCCCCTCCAGTTCGACAGAAGCACGGTAAATTTCGGATTTTGCCTTATTGTAAAGTATTCCGTCGTCAAAAACAAATGACGGACATTCCGAAACATCGAATGAAGTAAGTGAATAACAGTCAGTAAAAGCTTCGGGATTTATTGTAGTGAGAGATTCAGGAAGTTTCAGGCTTTCAAGGCTTGTACACTGTGCAAATGCATAATTTCCGATAGTGGTAAGGGTATCGGGTAATTCAACGTCAGTAAGTGCAGTACATCGCATAAATGCACTTGTTGATATTTCGGTTACAGTATCGGGAATAACTACTTTTTTTAATGACGTACAACCTACAAATGCGTTCATTCCGATTGAACGTATTGTATCAGGTAATTCAAGTTCGGATATGCCTTTACAGCCTATAAATGCACCATCACCTATTGCCGTTATTGCATAGCCGTTTCTCATTGACGGAATACTTTCAGGTATGGAATTTGAATCACAACCCGTTATTGTATATGAACCGTTTACAAGTTCAAATGTAAAAGTTCCGTCTGTGAGAACGTCCTCAGGGTCTTCGGGATTATCGGCATTGGCAGAAACCGCTGTGACAAGAGAAAAGGTCATCACAGCAGAAACAGCCGTCACAAAAAATTTTTTCAGATTCATATTACTTTTCCTTCTTATTTTCCTTTTTTTTCTTTTTAACGTTCTTTACAATGAAAAATCCTGCGATTCCTGCAATAACTGCCACTATTATTCCCGCAACTGCCCACAGAAATCCGACTACAACGTTTTTTCCGAAAAGTTCAACAGTACCGCTTACAACTTCTATATCACAGGCTTTTGCGTAGTTATAGGCTGACGAATCTTTGTCGGCATAAATTTTGAAACCATCAACAGTTACCATGTTGTCCTCAGAAGTTGTTTCACCCGATTCAGCGGCGGCAGAGTCAAATTTATAACCGAAAGCATAGTCACCTATAACATCGGTACTTTCATAAACACGTATACTTTCAAGACACGGACAGTCTGCAAATGCATAAAATTCAACCGTTTTCAAATTTTTGGAAAGTACCGCTTTTTTCAGGCTGTTGCTTGCCTCAAAGGCATATGCACATATTTTTTCAACTTTCGGCAGTTCAACCGTTTCAAGATAAAGATTTTTATAAAATGCAGACATTCCTATTTCTTTTACACTGTCGGGAACTTTAAACTCCTTGTCACTCTTTGACTGTGGGTAAACCAGAAGAACAGACTTGTCTTTATTGTATAAAACGCCGTTTTCGGAAGAATATTCACCGTCTCCGTCAGTAATGTTTATTGACTGCAAAAGTTTGCATGATACAAAAGGTTCATCACCCTCAATGGTCTTACAGTTTCCCGAAATTGTTATATTTTCAAGAGCGTCACACATTGCAAAGGCACTTTCTCCTATTGTCTCAGCACCGTTTAAAGTAAGGTTTTTAAGAGATGCACAGCCGTAAAAAACCAGTTTACCAATTGTCTTTACAGATTCGGGGATAATTATTTCTTCGGCGGTGGAATTGCCGAATGCACTTGTATATATTCTTGTTACGGGTGTACCGTCTATTTCGGACGGAACTTCTATCTTTGCCTCAGACGACCAACAGCGTGTAATCAATGCCTCTCCGTCTATTACAGTATATTCAAAATCTTCATACATCTGCTTTTCAAAAGAGTCATATTCTTCCAGTTCCTCTGCCGCTTCGGGTGTTGTAAATTCAAAATTATTGCTATAATCATAATCTTCGTCCGAATCGTTTGCATATGTATATGCCGCCGAATTGTATGAACCTATGATTAGAAAATCATCAACAGCCGTTTCTTCGTCTGAATAACCGAAAGCACTGTATCCTATATCTGTAACGGAATCGGGAATATGAACTTTTTTCATTGCCGTACCCATAAAAGCACTCTGTCCTACAGAAGTAAGTGATTCAGGCAGTGTTATTTCTTCAAGGCTTTCACAATTCATAAATGCAATAAGATTTATTTCAACAAGTGTATCGGGCAGAATAACTTCACTTAATGATGTACATTCGGAAAAACTTCCCGAATCCAATAAATTAATAACAGTATTGCCCATATCGGCTGATTTAAGATTTGTATTTCCTCCTACACCGAAATTTCCTATATATTCAAGCGTTGACGGGAATTTTATTTCACTAAGTTTTGTATCGTAAAGACCTGCCGTGCCTATTTCAATTACACCTTCGGGAATTTCAAAACTGTCTCCCTCTTTGGTAGGCGGATAACATAAAAGAATTGACTTGTCTTTCAGGTAAAGCACACCGTTTTCGGAAATATAATTTTCATTTGCGGAATCAACCGTTATTTCACGCAGTTCACGGCAGTACATGAACGGGTTTTCCTCTGATATATATGTAACGGTTGCAGGTATGCTTATTGTTTCGTATATCTGGTCAGGAGTATTGCCGAAAGCAGTTTCTCCGAGTTCTGTAACAGTCATACCGTCGATACTTTCGGGAATTACAAGGTCTGTTTCCATACTTGTACAGCCCTCAATACACACTGTTCCGTCGTCTGTTACGGAATATGTAAAATCTCCCGATGTTACAGTTTCGATTTCACTTTCTTCTTCAGAAGTTTCTTCCGTCTGTTCTTCTTCTGCAACAGTCTCACTTTCCGTTGAAGTTTCTACAGTGGTTTCCGTCGTTGTTTCTTCGGCAAAAACACTGTTTGCCGATGCTGAAAAGCATATTAACAGGCTCATTAAAAAAGCCGTTGTCTTTTTATATTTAAACATATTTTTACCTCTCAAAAAAAATTTACCTCGTTAATTATATCACAGGAAAAATAATATTGCAACGCATTTCACATATTTTTCGTGTAATAATCATATTAAAAAAGCCGTCCTGTATAAAAGACGGCAATTTTATTATTTTCTTCTTGTACCGTTTTTTCTGTCGGTACTTCTTTTAAGGTCACACATACGCTCCTCACTGCTCTGCTTGAAATGTGACATCATATCTTCAAACGTCATTTCAGACTGCGGAACGTTTTTTTTAGGTTCGTAAATATTGGGTCTGCTTCTACGCTGATTGTCATTCTGTCTTCTGGGTTTCTGCGGTGCGGGATTATCAAGTGCTTTCTTGATTGAGAGGCTTACTTTTCCTGCCTCATTGATGCCGATAACCTTGACTCTTACTTCCTGATTTTCTGTAAGGTGGTCACGGATTTCGTTTACGAATGTGTTGGCGATTTCGGAAATATGTACCATTCCCGTACCTCCGCCATCAATATCCACGAAAGCTCCGTATTGTGTGATTCCTTTGACTTTGCCATTGTAAATTTTTCCAATTTCCAGCTGCATAATATATATATAACTCCTTTAATATTAATCCCTTGACTTGTCATAAAATCTCCGCTCGTCAGGATAAGCGTAGTCTCTTTCCTCAACTGCGATTTTTTCCATATAGGCAGATATATCGTCGCTGTCAAGAATACGCTGAAGCTCTGTATTTTCCGTTTCGTACAAATCTATTTCATACTGCACGGAAGAAAGTTCACGCTCTTTTTCAGAACAGTCTTTTTCAGTTGTAACAATAAGCATACCACAGCCGACAATGACCGAAGCAGCAGCAAGCTTTACCAATCCCCTGTTAAACAGGCTTTTTCTCCTTGTCCTTTGTTTTGGCCTCTTTGTCAACGTTCTTCACGTTCTTTCTTTTTTTATTTTCCTTTTTATTATACATCAAATCAGTCTTGTTTAGCAATAGAAAAGGAATTTTTTTATTTCTTTTAACTGAATTTTCGGGATTTCCCACAAATTTATTATCAGCTTTTGTATATAAAAGCACATAAACCGACTTAAAAGGCTTTAAAATTATTTCTGTCAGCTTTTTCAAAGCAAAATATATTTTTTTCATGGTACATATAACAATACTTCCGACAGTGAAGAAATATACAATAAATCCGATAGCGTTTCCGATAACATAGTAAAACCGGAGTTCACCCCTTGCGGCTGCGGAAGAAAACGACGAAAGAAAAACCGCATACCCTGCCATAAATACAACGTCCTCAATCACAACAAGAACTGTATTGTGCGGAAACAGTATTCTTGCGGTTCTGAAAACGTCGTAGCATATTCCTATAATTATACCGAAAATAAACGAAAGCCCGAAAAGAACGATTTCCTCGCTTACCGAAAAAAAAGTTTCGGGGACGTTCATTTGAAAAGCCTCCCCAGTGCCGACAAAGGTCCTTTTCTTTCCTTGTCTCCGTATACAACTGCCCATATATCGCCCGTAACAGTCATATCACCTGTTTCGACACTCATTGAGTCTATATGTAATTCCTTGCCCTGTATTGTAAGTTCACCAAGCTGTGTATAAAGACATATTGCTTTCTCGTCAAAACTGTCAACATCTGTTATTCCCGAAATACTCAGGTTTTTACGGTTTTCAAGTATGAGATTCTGATTCTGCTTTATATTATTCTTGTCCTGCATGAATATTACCTCCGCTTTTTTTTATAATTATATTCATGCATTTCAGAAATTATGCATAAAACACCTGCGTTTTTCCGTTCATAATATCTATTGACACAAAACCATTATTAATGTATAATTATATTATCATATTTTTACTGACTGGAAGTTGAAAATATATGGATAAATTAGGAAAAATAATGGTTATTTCAGGAATATTGCTGATACTTTCGGCGGTACTGCTGTGTCTGCACAATTACAATGAAAGCAACAAGGCTTTTCGGAACTCTCAGGTTGCTCTGAATGAACTCAAAAACCTTATACCTGAAATTCCGTCGGAAAACGTAAGTACAATAGAAAAAGAACTTGAATTTGAAATAAAATCGGGAAACAATGTATTTGAGGAATTTGACGAAAAATACAATGAAGAAAAAAATATATCAACAGAAAAGGTTGAAATGCCGTCCGTACAGCTTGACGGTCGTTATTACTGCGGATATATAACACTTACTTCCCTTGGCATAGAACTGCCCGTTTTGAACGGCTGGAATTATACAAATCTTAATATTGCACCGTGCTGTTATGAGGGTTCACCGCAGACCCACGATTTTATAATTGCCGCACATAATTACAACAGCCATTTCGGACAGATTCATTATCTCGGTGAAGGGGACGAAATTATCTTCACGGATATTTCAGGTCAGAAATACAGATATACTGTTATGTACACCGAATATATAGACGGATACAACACAGACCAAATGTCCGAAAATAAAGATTCTTCATGGGATTTGACACTTTTTACCTGTACACTCAACGGGCAGAGCCGTGTTACCGTAAGGGCAAAACTTGACGAAAACAATTAAAATACATATAAAAAAACAGACTTCAATTCTGAAGTCTGTTTTAATTTTATATCAGTTGTTCATGCCTATTTCAATAGCCTTGAAATTGTTTTCAATAAGGTGAGCCTTTGAGGGCGGTACAACTTTTTCGATAGCCTTTTTAACGGTTTCAAGTGTGAAAAGATTGGTTTCCTTTATAAGCTTACCGAGAAGAATTATATTTGAACCGCCTTTCAGAGCGTTGTCTTCTGCAAGCTGTGAGGACGGAATATAATAACATTCAACGTCGTCCCTTTCGCACTTTGAGTCAATAAGAGTGCTGTCTATAAAGATTTTTCCGTTTGGCTTTACAGCGTCAACGAACTTGTCAAAAGACGGCTGATTCATTGCAATGAGAATATCGGGAGCAAGTACAAGCGGTGAACCTATGGGTTCGTCGGAAATACATACAGAACAGTTAGCCGTACCTCCACGCATTTCAGGACCGTAAGAGGGCAACCATGAAAGTTCCTTGCTGTCCATAAGACCGCAGTAAGCAAGAATTTTTCCGGCAAAGAGTACACCCTGTCCGCCGAAACCTGCAAGAAGAATTTCAGTAGTCATTACTTGTTACCTCCTTCCGCTGTAACGTCCTTGTAAACTCCGAGAGGATAATAAGGAATCATTTCGTCCTGAAGTCTCTTTATTGCCTCAACAGGAGACATTCCCCAGTTAGTCGGGCAGGTTGAAAGAACTTCAACGATAGACAGACCTCTTTTTTCTTTCTGATTTTCAAAAGCCTTTCTGATAGCCTTTTTAGCCTCACGGATATGCGGTACTGTATCTACTGCAACACGCTGTGCGAGAGCCGTACCTGTGAGTGTGGAAAGCATTTCACATACTCTTACGGGGTATCCTGCAAGTTCGGGGTCACGTCCGTAAGGTGTTGTCTGTGTAACCTGTCCCGGAATGGTTGTGGGAGCCATCTGACCGCCCGTCATTCCGTAGATAGTGTTGTTTATAAAGATAATAACGATATTTTCACCACGTGCACCGACGTGAACAGTTTCGGCAGTACCGATAGCAGCAAGGTCACCATCTCCCTGATATGTAAATACGAACTTATCGGGATTTGTTCTCTTTACACCTGTAGCAACTGCGGGAGCTCGTCCGTGCGGTGCTTCAATCATGTCACAGTTAAAATAATCGTAAGCCATAACCGAACAGCCGACAGGGCATACACCTATTGTATCGCCCTCAATACCCATTTCGTCGATAACTTCACAAAGTATTCTGTGTACAATACCGTGAGTACAGCCTGGGCAGTAATGCGTTGGAACATCAATAAGCGATTTCGGTCTTTCAAATACAACAGCCATTATTCAGCACCTCCGACTTTTTTTATTTCTTCAAGAATTTCGGCAGGGGTAGGAATAACGCCACCGGTTCTTCCGAAGAAGTAAACAGGCTTTGAGCAGTTTATAGCAAGTTTAACGTCGTCAATCATCTGACCCATAGACATTTCAACGTCAAGCAGGCACTTTGCGGATTTGCAAGCCTCGTTGATTTCTTTCACAGGGAAAGGCCATAATGTCTTGGGACGGAACATACCAGCCTTTATACCGATTTCACGGGCAGAATTTACCGCAGACTTTACAACACGTGCGGTTGCACCGTAAGCACAAAGAAGAATATCACAATCCTCAGTGCGATAAAGTTCGGCATCTGTTTCTTCTGCCTTGACTTTTTCGTATCTCTCAAAACGTTCATATACAGAACTCTGGAGTTCGTCGGGTTTAAGATAGAGGGAATTAATAATATGATGTTCTCTCTTATTCTTGTGACCGTCGGCAGTCCATGAACTCTTGTCATAATCGTTTACGGAAATTTCAGGGAATGAAACAGGTTCCATCATCTGACCAAGCAGACCGTCGGCAAGAATCATTGCAGGGATTCTGTATTTGTCGGCACGGTCAAAAGCAGTTACAACCATGTCGACCATTTCCTGAACGGAAGCGGGTGCATATACGAGTAGGTGGAAGTCACCGTGACCGAGAGCCTTTGTAGCCTGCCAGTAATCAGCCTGTGACGGCTGGATACCGCCAAGACCCGGACCGCCTCTCTGTACGTTTATAATAACGGCAGGAACGTCAGAACCTGCAAGATATGAAATACCCTCACCCTTGAGTGAAATTCCGGGTGAAGAAGATGATGTCATAGCACGAACGCCTGTAGACGCTGCACCGAGTACCATATTTATAGCGGCAATTTCAGATTCTGCCTGTAAAAACACACCGCCTGCCTTATGCATACGTTTAGACATATAAGCGGCAAGTTCAGTCTGTGGGGTAATGGGATAGCCAAAGAAACATTTACAGCCTGCACGGATAGCAGCTTCGGCGAGTGCCTCATTACCTTTCATTAAATTTCTTTCCAAAGCAAAAAGCTCCTTTCAATTATTTTTCAACGATAATAGCACAGTCCGGACACATAATTCCGCACATTGCACAGCCTATGCACGCACTTTCGTCAGTACATACAGCATAGAAATATCCTTTTTTATTACGTTTTTCTTTCTGAAGCGAAACGATTTTTTTAGGACAGGCTGTCGCACAGAGTCCACAGCCCTTACAGCGTTCGGTAACAACTGTCATTTTAGCCATTAATCAACAGCTCCTTTCTTTTATAATCATATTTCCCATATCGGCTTTACATATACTTTAACGGGGTAAGCGTCGGGATTTTCTGTAAGTTCGGCAAATTCTTCCGGAAATGTGGTAAACACAATCGGCAGACCCGTTTTAACTGAAATTTCGGAAGCAAATTCTTCTGAACCCTCTATAATTTCAAGGGTTGTTTCCTTTCCGAGATTGGTGTTATTGACGATAGCGGTATGCTTCATACGTGACGCATTTTCTATCTCATACATCAATGAAACGGTTTCGTCAGGGGTTGCCGTGAGATAACGTCTCTGATTGATTACATAGAACATATCAACGTCGTCACCGTAAGCAGAGAGTGCGTCCGCATAACGACCGAGTGCAACCGCCCCCGCATCGTCACCGCCCACGTCAATAATAAGACAGTCTTCACTTTTGGCAATCTGTTCAAGGTCAAACTGTATTGACGGAATGTCAAGATTGCTGTTTGCAAAATCGGGGGCAATAAGTTTTATGTTATTTTCCTCAAAAAGCCCTTTGAAATCGGCTGTACGGAAATAGGGGTTTACTATATCGAGGTCTACAACCGCAACAGACCTGCCCTCACGGTGAGCCTGCATGGCAAGATTTACGGCGAGATTTGTTTTACCACTGCCGTAATGTCCTGTAATAATTGTAATTTTTTTCATATTGTCCTTTCCGCCGTAACGATAACGGCAAAGAAAAAGTCTGTATCTTATATTATACCATGTACGGCGGACAATTGCAAGAAAATTTTCATTCCGGACGATTTGTAAAAACTAACAGAAAAAATCCCCTGACAGAAAGCCAGAGGATTTTTAATCTGCTTATTCAGCGTCGGAATTTTTTTCAATGTAAGCTGCAATATCGCCTACAGTCTTGATTTCCTCAACAGCTTCGTCAGGAATGGATATGTCGAACTCGTCTTCAATAGTAGTGATAAGGTCAACAATGTCAAGAGAGTCTGCACCGAGGTCGTCCTGAATATTAGCTGTAAGAGTAACATCGTCAGCTTCAACGCCGAGCTGTTCTACAATAATATCCTTGAGCTTGTCAAAAATCATAGTTATTTCCTCCTCATTGTATTTTATTTCCGTATCAATATAAAGAATACGGAATCAAAAAGCGGTTTATTCTGTGAACTCACCGATTTTTCTAAATTTAGTATAACGTTCTTTAAGCAAAACGTCAATATCTTTTTTACATTTTTCAGGAATTTTGAGTGACAAATATTCCTTGATATTTTCTGAAATTTTGTCTAAATCGTTATGTGCCCCCCCGAGAGGTTCTTCAATAATGGTTTCGGCAACACCGAGACTGACCATATCTTCTGCGGTAATACGCATAATTTCGCTTGCTTCCTGTTCACGTGAAGAATCTTTCCAGAGGATACTTGCGAACCCTCTCGGTGAAAGCACAGAATACTGTGCGTTTTCAAGCATTGCAAGCTCGTCACATACTCCGAGTGCCAACGCTCCGCCACTTCCTGCCTCTCCAAGAATTATTGAAATTATGGGTGTACGTAAAGTCATGAACTCTGCAATATTCTTTGCGATAGCCTCGCCCTGCCCACGTTCTTCGGCTGATATTCCGCAGAAAGCCCCGGGGGTGTCAATAAAGCAGACAATCGGTCTGTGAAATTTTTCAGCCTGTCTTGCAAGACGCAGTGCCTTTCTGTAGCCTTCGGGGTGGGGCATTGCAAAGTTACAGGTTTTGTTTTCGTTTATGTCACGTCCCTTTACTTCCGCAATAATCGTCACGGGGATATTGTTAAGCCTTGCAATACCGCCCATAACAGCATTGTCGTCACCGAAAAGCCTGTCACCGTGCATTTCATAGAAATCAGTAAATATAAGAGGGATATAGTCGTTTATAGTGGGTCTGCCTTTTGTGTGGACAAGCTGAATACATTCCCATGCGGATTTTTTACCGTCCATTGTTCAGACCTCCTTTTCCTGCGGATAATAACCGTGAAGTTTCAGAAGATGAGAGAGGGTACTCCGCATTTTTCTGCGTTCAACAATCATATCCACAAAACCTTTTTCGTACTGAAACTCCGCAAGCTGAAAATCGTCGGGAAGTTTCTGTTTTATTGTACTCTCAATAACACGTCTGCCCGCAAAACCGATTAATACTTTGGGTTCGGCAATGATTATGTCACCAAGAGACGCAAAACTTGCCGTTACTCCGCCTGTTGTGGGGTCAGTCATTACGGTTATATAAAGACCGCCGTTATCGCTGTGAAGTTTCACAGCTCCCGACGTTTTAGCCATCTGCATGAGCGAAACAATTCCCTCCTGCATTCTTGCACCGCCCGAAGCAGTGAACATGATAACAGGCAGTGAATTTTCTGTTGCATACTCAAATGCACGTGTAATCTTTTCACCTGCCACGCTTCCCATTGAACCCATCATATAATGTGAATCCATGATACCTATAACGGCAGGAGAACCTTTTATTGTGGCTGTCCCTGTAACAACGGAATCTTTCAGACCTGTCTTTTCGCGGAGTTCCTGCTGTTTTTCGGCGTACTTCGGAAAATCTATGGGGTTTCCGCTAATCATTTCCGAATCAAGTTCCTTAAAACTGTCCCTGTCAACAGTAATTTCTATTCTTTCCGAAACGGAGAGCCTGCCGTGATAGTTACAGTTCGGACAAACTTTGTGAAGTTCCTCATAGCGTTCAAGAAGTACACTGCTCTGACATCTCGGACATTTGAACGTTTCCCGTTCTTCTTCGTCATTACCGTCATTGAAACGCTTTTTTACAACCTTAAAAAAATCTTCAAACATTTATTTCACCGTACTCCGTGTTTAGTTCTTTTTGTGCTTTTCCATGTACCTGTTAAGGAAACCGATATCATAGTTGCCGTTTTTAAAATCAGGGTGTTTTATGATTTCAAGATGAAAATCTATATTTGTGTCAACACCGTCAACGATAAATTCCGACAAAGCCCATTTCATTTTCCTTATAGCGTCGTCTCTGTCAGAACCGTGTGCAATTAACTTGCTTATCATTGAATCGTAATAGGGTGTGATTGTGTAGCCCTGATAAACAGCACCGTCTATTCTTATTCCCGGACCGCCGGGCATATATAGTGCCGTAATAGTTCCGGGAGAGGGGCGGAAATCAAGTTCGGGATTTTCGGCATTTATTCTGCACTCAATCGCATGACCGTTTATTTTTATATCTTCCTGTTTTATATTTAACGGCATATCCGACGCAATTTCAATCTGTGCTTTTACAAGGTCAACACCTGTTACTTCTTCTGTAATGGGGTGTTCAACCTGAATACGTGTATTCATTTCCATGAAATAAAAATCACGGTTTTCGTCAACAAGAAATTCGATAGTACCTGCATTGTAATATCCGCACTGCTTTGCGGCAGTAACGGCTGCCTCTCCCATTTTTTTACGGAGTTCGGGGGATACTATCGGACTCGGACATTCTTCCATTACTTTCTGATTTCTTCTCTGCATGGAACAGTCACGTTCACCGAGATAAACATAATTTCCGAATTTGTCGGCTAAAATCTGTATTTCAACATGATGCGGATTTATAAGAAACTTTTCAATATATACAGCGTCGTCACCGAAATAATTCTTTGCCTCACGCTGTGCGGCGGTCATCTGTGCTTCAAGTTCTTCCGGAGTGTCAACACGTCTTATTCCACGTCCTCCGCCTCCTGCCGATGCTTTTACAAGTACGGGGTATCCTGCTTTTTCCGCAACTTTCCTTGCTTCCTCAAGAGACGAAACAGCACCTTCCGAACCCGGAATTACAGGCACACCTGCGTTTTTCATAGTCTCTTTTGCTGCTGCCTTGTTGCCGAGCATTTCTATTGAGTTATATGACGGTCCTATAAAAACTATTCCGTATTTTTCGCAAAGACGTGCAAATTCTGCGTTTTCCGAAAGGAATCCGAATCCGGGGTGAATGGCTTCAGCACCGCAGTTCAGAGCAGCCTGAATAATTGCATTCATATTAAGATAACTGTCTTTAGTTGCGGGAGGACCTATACAAACAGCCTCGTCGGCAATCTGTGCATGGAGAGAGTTCCTGTCTGCTGTCGAATAAACGGCAACGCAACGGACACCGAGTTCACGGCACGCCCTTATGATACGCACCGCAATTTCTCCCCTGTTGGCAATTAAAATTTTTCTGAACATCGCCTGCTCCTTTATTTGTCCGCAACAACACAGGTTATCTCACATGAAACAGCCTTTTCACCACCGACGGAAGCAAGTCCCTTACACGTTGCCACAGGTCCTCTCTGTCTTATAACCTCAACTTCAAGGTCAAGAACGTCTCCGGGGACAACCTGTCTCCTGAACTTAGCCTTGTCGATACCGCCGAAAAGACCGATTTTGCCCTTGAACTCAGGCTTTGAAAGCATACATACAGCACCGGCCTGTGCAAGCATTTCAATCATCAGAACACCCGGAGTTACAGGATAGTTCGGAAAATGACCCTTAAACCAGAAATCATCTTCCTTTATATATTTTCTTGCCTTTACTTTTACACCGACTTCCATTTCAACTATCTCGTCGATTAAAAGAAACGGGTCACGGTGCGGAATTATTTCCATAATCTGCTCTTTGTTCATAAGTATATCTGACATTTTATTGTCCTCCTGTATTCATCACTTGATTATCATAATAGGCTGGTCATATTCAACTGCCTGACCGTCGGAAACAAGAATTTTTTCAACAACGCCGTCAAAATCCGACTGAATTTCGTTCATAAGTTTCATTGACTCGATAATCATGATAACGTCACCTTTTTTTACCTTGTCGCCGACTTTTACAAACGCAGGCTTGTCGGGTGACGGTGCAGCGTAGAAAGTTCCCACAATGGGAGACTTCACTATATTTCCGCTTATTGTATCTGCCGTTTTGTTTTCAGCAACAGGTGTGGGCGGTAAAGATACTGCATTCATACCCATTGGTACTGGCATAACAGGTGGAGCAGGAATATTTTTCTTACCCTTTATTGTAATAGTTTTTTCACCGTCCTGAATTGTTATCTCAGAAAGTTCACGACTGCTCACAATATCAGCGATTTTTTCGATAGTCTCAATATCTATATTGTAGATTTCACTCATAGATTACACCTCAACTTTTTTGAAACAGAGTGTAGCGTTATGACCGCCGAAACCGAGAGAGTTTGAAAGGGCGGCATTGACTTCCTGATGAACATTTCCCTCAACACAATAATCAAGGTCACATTCTTCGTCGGGTACTTTATAGCCGACGGTTCTGTGAATAAGTCCCTCCTGAATCGACTTGGCAACAACAACCGCTTCAACCGCTCCTGCCGCACCGAGAAGATGTCCTATCATGGACTTTGTTGAATTAATCTTCACGTTATATGCTTCCTCACCGAAAGCAAGTTTTACTGCGGCTGTTTCGTACTTGTCGTTAAGACCCGTTGAAGTACCGTGTGCGTTGATGTAGTCAATGTCGGACGGTTTCAGACCTGCTTCCTGCATTGCAAGGGACATTCCCATTCCTGCGGCTTCACCTGTGGGCATGGGTGAAGTCATGTGATAAGCGTCACAGGTTGCACCGTATCCTGCAACTTCCGCATATATTTTAGCACCTCTTGCCTTTGCGTGTTCATATTCCTCAAGAACAAGTACGGCACTTCCTTCACCGAGAACAAAACCGCTTCTTTCCTTGTCAAACGGAACAGACGCACGTTCAAGGTCATCTGACTTTGTAAGAGCTTTCATATTTGCAAATCCGCCGAAAGTAAATTCTTCGTGTGTACTTTCAGTACCGCCTGCAAGACATACATCAAGATAACCGTCTTTTATTTTTCTGAACGCCTCACCGATTGAGTGAGTACCTGACGCACAGGCAGTGGTAACGTCAAAATTAGCACCCCTGAAACCTGTTTTCATTGAGATAGTACCTGCCGCCATATTGCTTATCATCATAGGAACGTAAAAGACAGAAATTCTGCTTGCTCCCTTGTTAAGATACTTGTTGTGTTCATTTATTGTAAGGTCAATACCGCCGATTCCCGAACCTACAATAACACCTGCTCTGTACGGGTCAATATCCGAAAAATCAGTTCCTGCATCTTGCATTGCCTCATGTGCGGCAATTACGGCATACTTTGTGAACGTGTCCATACGCTTGGCTTCTTTCTTGTCGAAACAGCCTTTTACGTCATAATATGCGGACTCGTCAAAATCACGCACAATACCTGCAACTTTAACGCCCACATTTGTGGTATCGAACATATCAATATATGAAATGCCCAATTTATTGGCTTTGATTCCCTCCCAGAACTTTTCAACGCCTGTTCCAAGTGGGGTAACAGCACCCATTCCCGTAATAACAACTCTTTTACTCATAAATAATCCTTTCTCAAAGTATTTCTTTAATGATTACATTGAAAGACCGCCCGAAATTTCAATGACCTGTCCCGTGATGTATGAAGAATCTTCGGAAACAAGGAACGAAACAACGGAAGCAATTTCTTCGGGTTCGCCGTATCTTCTGAGTGCAACGGCTTCAAGCATTTTAGCTTTTAATTCGTCTGAAAGAACGTCTGTCATAGGTGTACGGATAAGTCCGGGGGCAACGGCATTACAGGTAATATTTTTTCTGCCGTATTCCTTTGCGACACTCTTTGTCATGCCGATAATAGCAGCCTTTGATGCTGAATAGTTTACCTGTCCTGCATTTCCGTAAAGTCCTGCAACAGATGAAACATTGACGATTCTGCCATGTTTCTGCTTCATCATGACACTGCATACATTTTTCATCATGTTGTAAACGCTCTTCTGATTTACTGCAATAACAGCGTCATAAGCGTCCTCGTTCATTCTTGCAAGCAGACTGTCCTTTGTAATACCTGCATTGTTTACAAGAGCGTCGATAGTGCCGAAATCAGCCTTTACCTGCTTGACCATGTTTTCACAGTCCTCATACTTTGAAACGTCTGCCGCATAACATTCAGCCTTTACACCGAATGCCCTGCACTCCTCAGCAACCGCAACAGCCTTTTCCCTGTCGCTGTCGCTCGGATAGTGGTTTATAACAACGTCAAAACCGTCCTTTGCAAGTCTCTTTGCTATGCACGCACCGATGCCCTGTGATGCACCTGTAATAATTGCTGTAGCCATATTTTATTAATCCTCCGATTTATTAAATTTTATACTGTCAGTCATAATTTTATATCCGCCGATGTTATTGTATTTTTCGTCATAGCTGTCCGAATCATAAGAAACAATTTTATCTTCATAGAGATTATCGGTGGATTCTTCATAATAATCCATATCATATGTAGGAAGTGTTTCCTCTCCGATAGGATTATATTTTTCTCTTATATCAAACTCCGCAAAAATCCTGTCACACTTTTCGCAGTAGCCAGCCGGAACGTTTGCACCGGATTTCTTTATAGCAGTTCTTTTGTCATATGCTACTGCAAGCAGACCTCTTGATATATGCCATTTGTTTCTTTCAATTTTTTCGTTGGAATACCACTCTACATATTGAGTTAAACTTAAACTATGTTCTGGTGGCAGTAAAATTTTTCCGGATTCAAGTTCTCCGCCGCATATGGGACAGTATCTGAAACTTAACTCACTCATATTTTAAGAAGCTTTTCAGCCTGTTCCATGATTTCCTTTACAATAGCATCACATGGTTTTACTTCGTTTACCATTCCTGCAATAGCTCCACAGAGGAACGAACCGCTTTCAACGTCGCCGTCAACTACAGCACGTCTCAACGCACCGACTGTAAGCTTTTCAAATTCTTCGGGAGAAAGTGAACCGTCCTTTTCACCGTTTGCAAGCTGTTTTGCAAACTTTGTCTTGATGTTTCTGCACGGGTGACCTGTATAACGTCCCGTAACGATATTGTCGGTGTCCTTTGCCTTTACAACGAGGTCTTTGAAAGTCTGGTGAATCTGACACTCCTCAGAAGCAAGGAAACGTGTGCCAATCTGTACGCCCTCAGCACCGAGCATGAATGACGCAGCCATTCCACGACCGTCAGCAATACCGCCTGCGGCGATTACAGGAATTGATACAGCGTCCACAACCTGCGGTACAAGACACATTGTAGTATTTTCACCGATATGTCCGCCTGATTCAGTGCCTTCCGCAACAACAGCGTCCGCACCTGCTCTTTCCATTCTCTTTGCAAGTGCAACAGACGGTACTACAGGGATAACCTTTACACCTGCTTCTTTCCATGCAGAAATATATTTGCCCGGATTGCCCGCACCTGTTGTTACTACGGAAACACCCTCATCAATAACAAGCTGTGCCAAATCGTCGGCGTTGTCACTCATAAGCATGATGTTTACACCGAAAGGCTTATCTGTCTTTTCCTTGCAGAGACGAATCTGTTCACGGAGATAGTCAATAGGAGCGTTTCCGCCTGCTATAAGTCCGACGCCTCCCGCATTTGAAACGGCAGAGGCAAGTTTATGTTCTGCAACCCATGCCATACCGCCCTGAATAATCGGGTATTCACAACCCAGAAGTTCAGTTATTCTTGTTTTCATATTTTGTTTTCTCCTTTTTTATTAATATTCAAGTACGATTCCGCCGTAGGTCAGACCTGCACCAAATCCAATAAGTGCCAGTTTCTGACCACGTTTTATCATTCCCTTTTCAACACCCTCACAGAGTGCAAGCGGAATTGACGCACTTGAAGTATTTCCGTAGTGGTCAAGTGTAACAATAAACCTATCCATTGAAACACCCAGCTTTTTAGCCGCAGTTTCAATAATTCTTATGTTTGCCTGATGAGGTACAAACCAGTCAATGTCGTCCTTTGTGATACCTGTCTTTTCAGAAATTATTTCAAAGGATTTCGGCAGTGCACCTGTTGCAAACTTGTATACTTCTTTTCCGTTCTGATAAAGTTTGTGAATGGGGTTATCTGTAAAACCGTCATCAAATTCCTTTTCCGTCTTTACTTCAGGGGCAACATTCAGAGACCTTGCACAGAGATACCCTGCACCGCTTCCGTCAGAAGCAAGATAAGAAGCATAAAACTTGTTGCTCTTTTCAATAACCGCTGCCGCCGCACCGTCACCAAAAAGTATACATGATGACCTGTCTTCAAAATCCACAAATCTTGAAAGTGATTCATTCGCAACAACAAGCACATATTTCATATCATCATCTGTTTCAAGAAAACGTCTTGCCGTATCGGTTGCGTAAATAAAACCCGTACAGGCTGCATTGAGGTCAAAGGCTGCGGCATTTACAGCACCTGTTTTATGCTGTATGACACTTGCCATACTCGGTGTAAGGAAATCGGAAGTAACTGTTGAAGAAATTACAAGACCAATATCAGACGGGGAAATTCCTGCGTTTTCTATTGCTTTAAGTGCTGCCTGTGTTCCCATGTACCATGTAGGCTCCCAGCCTGCCATAGGTCTTTCAACTATTCCTGTACGTGTACGAATCCATTCGTCACTTGTTTCAAAGAATTTTTTGAAATCGTCATTTGTAAGTTTCTGCTCAGGAATATAAGTTCCAAGCCCTTTGATATTAATACCCATCTGTCATGCTCCTTTTAAAAGAATTTATAAAATAACAGTTGTAAAATACAAAAAATTATGTTATAGTATTATTGTATACAAAATTAAAGTACACATATCTATTTTAAATCATTTCCGGTTTTTTTGCAATGATATTTTTCTACTTTGGCATTGGTTAAAGAAAATATCGTCATTTGTTACAAACAGTGACTGTTGAAATCGGATATTTTTACCAACATATGTATATATCATAAGGAAAGGAAGTTTATTAATTATGACAATTTCACTTTTTTCGGGACAGGGTTCGCAGTATGTCGGCATGGGAAAAGATTTTGCGGAGGATTCAGTATTAAAAGGCATAATCGAAACGGGTTCGGACATACTCGGACGTGACCTCATGTCAATACTCACTGAAATCCCGCAAGAAGAACTCAACCTCACCATAAACGCACAGCCTGCAATTATGACTGTATCTCTCATGGCTCTCCGTGCGGCAGAACAAAAAGGCTTTACTTTCGACGGCGTGGCAGGTCATTCACTCGGTGAATACGCAGCAATGCAGGCATCGGGCATGATAACTCTTGAAGATTCTTTCCGTCTCATAAAAGCAAGGTCGGAAGCTATGGACGAAGCCGCACGCAACAACAAGGGAACTATGACGGCAGTTATGAAAATCGCTCCCGAAACGGTTGCGGAAGTATGTGACAAGGCTGAAAACTACGTTTCCGCCGTAAACTACAATTCACCCGTACAGACAGTTATTGCAGGAACTCTTGAAGGTGTTGCGGAAGTTACCGAAGTTTTCAAGGAAATGAAAGCCCGTGTTGTACCGTTAAGCGTTGCAGGTGCTTTTCATTCAAAATTAATGCAGTCCGCCGCTGACAAGTTCTATGAAACGGCAAAGACTATTACTTTCAGAACACCCGAAGTTAAATATTATTCAAACGTTACGGGCGGTGAACTTACCGATTTTTCAGATATGCCATCACTGCTTGCAAAACACATTGTTTCACCCGTTAAATTCACATCTGAACTTTATGCAATGCAGAAAGATGGTGCAGATAAATTTGTAGAGTTCGGAGCAGGTAAAACTCTCACGGGTCTTGTAAAGAAAACACTTAAA
This sequence comes from Ruminococcus sp., assembly GCA_017622635.1. Classification (GTDB taxonomy): domain Bacteria; phylum Bacillota; class Clostridia; order Oscillospirales; family Ruminococcaceae; genus Ruminococcus. The sequence continues at coordinate 21,283 of JAGAQS010000282.1, forward strand.
GACGTTACGGCGTTCAATATCGAAAATATAGACGGTCTTGCAAATTTATAATAAAGGAGATTTCTTATCATGGACAAATATGCTTTAATCGGTCACCCTCTCGGTCACTCAATGTCACCGCTGATTCACGAAAAACTGTTTGCTCTCAGCAGTATCAATGACTTTTCATATGAACTTGTTGACATTGCACCCGAAAACCTCCCCAAAAGTGAAGATTTAATAAAAAGTTTCAGGGGTCTCAATGTGACAATTCCGCACAAACAAACTGTCATTCCGTTTATGAACGAACTCGGAGAAAGTGCAAAACGTTATAATTCCGTGAACTGCATAAACAACGACAACGGAAAACTTACAGGCTATAATACAGACTGTGACGGTTTTCTGATGTCAGCGGAAAAACTCCCGATAAGTGAAAACGTTGCGGTTCTGGGCTGTGGTGGAGTCGGCAGAATGATTGCCATTGAAACGGCTTTACACGGCGGTAAACTTACACTTGCAGTAATTCCGCAGGACGTTAAAAATGCACAGATTCTCATGGCTGAAATTCTTTCAAAATGCAGTGACGCTTCTGTAAAAATCGCTGACATTGCAACTCTTGACGAAAGTTTTGACCTCATTGTTAACGCTACTCCTGTAGGTATGTACCCGAATGTTGACAGATGTGCAATTTCCGATAATCTTATAGAAAAATGTTCAAGCCTGTTCGATGTAATATATAACCCTACCGAAACGCTTCTCATGAAAAAAGTACGTTCACAGGGCAAGACGGCAATAGGCGGTGCGTCAATGCTTGTATATCAGGCTGTAAAGGCTCATGAAATATGGTACGGCGGAAAGTTCAGAACAGAAGATATTGACGGAATTATAAAAGCCGTTGAGGATTCCGTTGACGCTATGAACAAATAATATGGAAAAGTTTCAGGAAAAAAATAATATTCTTTATGGATATTATAACAGCAAAAAAACGTTAAAAGAAGTAATAATATCTGATGGCGTGGAGCATATCGAAGAATACGCATTTATTGACAGACACGGTTATGATTATGAAATACTTCGTCTTGTACTTCCGGACAGTCTCAAAACTATACACAAATCGGCTTTCTGGGTAAAGCCACGTTATTATGGTAGTATTCCCTGTGCAGATACCGTAAAATGCATATTTTTTCATGGCGTGACATTTTATTTAAATAATTTTGCACATCATTATATGGATAAAGTCATTGACTTTATAGCAAACAGGGATTACTCAAAAATATTGTCTCATGAATTGAAATATCCTATTGTTTTGCAGATTTTCATAAACGAAAAAGACCCTGAAAGTACCGCTTATATCAGGAAAAATTTTAAAAAAATCTTTATTTTGGTTGCTGAGGCAATCAGGGATATTAAGTATGATTCTGTATTTCATCATTCAAATGTGGAAAATCCGCTTGACTGCATGAAAATTCTTATTGATAATTTCATCTCAAAACGCAATATAGAAACTTATGTTAAAATTGCCAACGAAAAGGAATGTTATGAAGTTTTCGATATGCTGAATGAATACAGAGAGGAAAACAATTTTTAGTTATGGAAAAGTTTGAAATAAACGAAAATGGTTGTCTTACGGCTTATCACAACGATAACAAGGACGTAATGAAAATAACAGTTCCCGACGGCGTAAAAAGTATACCTGATTATGCATTCATGGAATATAAAAAAATTAATGCTGTTACGCTTCCGGACAGTCTTGAAAATATAGCGTATTCTGCTTTTTGGAACTGTCGTTTACCGCGTGAAACATCGGTACATTCTGTGACATACCGTGGTGTAACTTTCAGTCCGTCATTTCTTCATATGAAGAAAATATTTGAAATGATACGTGACAAGGACTATTCCTGTGTGCTGTCACATGATTTGAAATATCCCATTATTCTACAGATTTATTTAAATGACAGCGACACTGCAACGGAATCGTTTATAAAAAGAAATTTTAAAAAATTCTTTACATTCTTAATTAAAGAAAACGACTTTGACACTGTAAAAGGACTTATCAAAACAGGCAAATTCATATCAAACCGCAATATAGAAACTTACATCAATTTGACAGACAAAATGGAATGTTATGAAGTTTTTGATATGCTGAACGAATACAGAGAGGAGAATTTAACATGACAATATTTTTATGTGGGTTCATGGGTTGCGGAAAGTCAACCGTAGGCAGTCTGCTCGCCAAAAAACTCGGCTGTGGGTTCTGCGATACCGACGAACTCGTTGTTAAAAGTCAGGGAATGACCATTCCCGAAATATTCGCACAGAAAGGTGAACCGTATTTCCGTAAGGCTGAAGCCGAAACTGTAAAGTCACTTTGCGGAAAAAATACTGTTGTTGCGTGCGGAGGGGGTGCAATGCTCAATTCCGATACCGCTAAAGCAGTAAAGGAAAACGGCGGTGCTATAGTTTACCTTGATGTGCCTTTTGACGATTGTTACGACAGAATAAAGGGTGACACAAACAGACCTATCGTCATGAACAACACAAAGGAACAGCTTGAGGAAATTTACAACAAACGCCGTGACATATACATTGAAAATTCAACAGTAAGAGTTGACGCTTTGGGAACTCCTGCCGAAATAACAGAACTGATTGCCGATACTCTTAAATAAAAAGAACGGAGATAATATGTTAATTTATAACGCTGAAATTTATACAATGGACGAAAACGGAGTTATTCCGCTTGGCTGGATTGAAATAACAAAAAACAAAATAACGGCTGTCGGTAAGGGTATGCCTGACGAAATTCCCGAAGATTCCCTGAACGCTGACGGCGGAACGGTCTACCCCGGATTTATAGACGCACACACCCACCTCGGTATAATTGAGGACGGTATTGACTTTGAGGGTGACGACTGCAACGAATCAACAGACCCTTTCACCCCTCAGATGAGAGCAATAGACGGAATCAATCCGTTTGACAGGTGTTTCAGTGAGGCAAGAATGAGAGGTATAACAGCAGTTGCATCAAGTCCCGGAAGTGCCAACGCCTGTGGCGGTGAAATATGTGCGATAAAAACGGCAGGCAGACGCATTGACGATATGTTGATAAAAAACGTCGGTATAAAATTTGCACTCGGTGAAAATCCCAAAAACGTCTATAACGGACGTGAGGAAACACCTGTAACACGTATGGCTGTTACTGCCTTAATCCGTGAGGGACTCTATAAATCACGGCGTTATACGCACGATATGGACAGCTACTATTCAGACAGTGACAACTATGAACCGCCTGAATATGATATAAAATGCGAATCCCTCATGCCTTTGCTTGAACGCAAACAGAAAGCATTTTTTCACTGTCACCGTGCAGACGATATATGCACCGCTATGAGAATAGCAAAAGAATTTTCACTTGACCCCGTAATCATACACGGAACTGAGGGCTATAAAATCGCCGACATAATCGCTGACGAAAAAATTCCTGTAATATGCGGTCCTGTAATATGTGACAGATGCAAGCCCGAAATGCGTGGACTTGAAATTAAAAACGCATCTGTAATGCATGACAACGGTGTAAAAATTGCCATATGCACAGACCATACAGTTATACCTATTCAGTATCTTCCTCTTTCCGCACAGACAGCGGTAAAGGGCGGACTGGCTTTTGATGAGGCACTTAAAACACTTACTGTAAACCCTGCCGAAATTCTCGGAATAAATGACCGTGTGGGAATTATTGCCGTTGAAAAGGACGCTGATTTACAGATTTACAGAAAAGGAGAAAATCCGCTTGACCTTATGTCTGAACCGTTTTTTGTCATGATAGACGGTGTACCTGTACGCAGTGAGGTTTTATAATGAAAAAGATAATTGCCTTTATTTCTGCCATGCTTATGCTTCCGTCTCCTGTAACCACTTATGCAGAGAGTGCGGAAACACTAAGTGAAACAGTGGGGAACACTACTTTTTACTACACAATAAATGCAAACAATAATGCAGTAATTACGGGCTGTGAATCATATGAAGAAAGTATAACACTGCCTGCATTACTCGGCGGTTGTCTTGTAACTTCAATAGCAGAAAAAGCTTTTTTCGGAAAGTTTACTGTCAGTTCCGTGATAATTCCCGAAGGTGTTACATATATAGGTGATAACGCATTTTCAGGCTGTCTTTCACTTGAAAGTATAAAAATTCCCCAAACTGTAACTTATCTCGGAAACGGTTGTTTTACAAGCTGTTCCGAACTGCAAAACGTTGAACTGAACAACTCACTTTCCTCTATCCCCGACAACTGTTTCAATGCCTGTACTTCACTTAAAAATATAAATATTCCCGACTCCGTAACTCTGATAGGAACAGAAGCTTTTTTTGGCTGTTCGGATATATCGGGAATATTTATTCCGCCGAATGTAAAGGTAATAGGTGAAAACGCCCTCGGTATGCATTATGATATACGTGGAAACGGTATAGAAACTTTTAATGATTTTGTTATAAAAGGTCTGCCCGAAACTGCTGCCGCCGATTATGCGGAAGCACATAATATTGAACTTTGTTTCCTGCTGGGTGACATCAATTCCGACGGTTACGTTGACGCTGTTGATTCATCTATGGCACTTATTGAATACGCAAGCGTTTCAGCAAATAAACCAAGTACATTTGATAAATATCAGATGTTCGCAGGCGATTACGACGGAAACAAAATGATTGACGCTGTTGATGCAACAATGATACTTATCGAATATGCACGTTTGCAGACAGAACTTATAAAATAAAAAAAGGACGTACCGAAGTACGTCCTTTGAATTATATTCAGTCGTAGAGGTGGCTTGCTGCCATTTCCTGTATTGTAACCGCATCACCGAGGGTTAAGCCGTTACCGTCTATATCGGCATTTACCTTGCCCTGTTCAGAAAGCTGATACTTGTCGGGATTTGCTATATACTGCATAACAAATACTGCGTCATTTATGTTTACCTTACCGTCACAGTCTGCGTCGCCTGAAAGGGTAGGTTCGGGAAGCTGCATTGAATCAAACGGAACATCTGTTATTGTAGTGGTAGTAGTGGTATCATCTGCTAAAGATGCATTGTCGTTTTCAGATGTTGTAACAGGTGTTGTTTCTAAAAGTCCGGTATTAACAGAGTCATCATATTTTGTATCTGGAAACATACTTGACAGGTCATAATTTCCAGACATAAAATATCCATACTTCTTGTAATTGTAAATCGGTACATATAATTCCTGTACCATTTTGTATCCCGGATAACGTTTTTCCTGAAAATCATTGAATGCCTGTCGTTCTTCATTCAATTCAAGTAAAGGGGCAAAACATGAACAATGTGGGTCCAATTTCCAGTCATTGAAATCTGATAAATAGTCCTCTGGCATATCATCTATAAATATCTGAAAATATTTTGATTCACCAGGTTTTATATCACAATTCAACTCAATTGATTTAATAGGTTCATCGGCAGTATTCCATGAAATTACTTTTTCTATAATCTCATCACCATCTTTATTCGTTTCCGCAAGGGTAAGCTGAACTCCGAAATCAGTAAAAACAAAATCAGATGGTTCAAAAGTAGTATAATAAATATTACCGTCTTTATCAGTACATTCTTTATTACAGTATTTAGAGTTATATATATATGCATTATTAGCTTTATCATAAACAAATATTTTAAGGTTTTCATGTAAGTGTATTACATCACCTGAATTTTCTTCCTTGTAACTATCTTCTATATAATCATTGAGTTTATCATCATCAAGGATACCATCTTCATCATAAATATCTGCGTTTCTCAACTCGTCCGTAAAATCACTTGCCATTACAGGAAGTGCATTTACACTCAAAGACATTACAGTTGCAAGAGAAAGAACCATTGCAGAGAGTTTCTTGAATTTTTTCATAAATATACCTCCTTTTTCTGTTATTTGCCGGCTTTAGGATTCTGTTTGTAGAACCAAATAAGATTAGGATTCATTCTTACAGACCATGAACAACCAGTATTGACACTAAAACCTGTATTTACTCCGACAGCCGATTTTGCAGGTGTATCATTATAAGTAGACTCATAGTATGTTACACCGCCGTACATAGTATCATAAAACTGATTTTGTGAACATACCACCAACTCTCTTTTAATATTTGCTTCGTCTAATATCCATTGTGCTGGAGATGTAACCATACCTTTATCATAATATCTTGCAGATACTCCACCCAATTTTGCAAATCCACTGGTTGTAAGATTAGCACTACTGTTCATAAAACTATCAGACAAAACGCCCATATTCCAGATTCCATATTCCGATAAATCATCTTCAACGTATATCAAAGCATAATCATAATTTTCCGGTGAATATTGTTGCCCTAATAATAAATCCCAATCTGGATATACATAATTCAAAGGTATGTGCAGTTCTTTTGCATCTGAAGTATGAACAAGATTTGAAGAATTTACTGCTCCGTTCATGTTATAGATATTAACCTTGATGTTGTTAATGAAGTTACCGTTTGTTCTGTCATATACATTGTGTGCGGCAGTAGCAATCACATGACTGCCTACTATAAAGCCACTTCCAACATTACCATTTAAATCAAGCTGAACAACATTGGTGTTTTCCTGGTCTCTAAGTATATATGGACTAACTTCATCTTCGTATGAAAAGGTTGAAGAAGCTGTAAGTTCCTCAGGTGGTGATATTGAATAACGTGACTTTGATGTTGCATCAGATGAACTGCATATATGACGGAAATAACCTCTTGAATCTTGGTCAGGCTCGTCATAAAGTTCCTTATTTACAGTAGTTGGAGTTATAGAACCCGCCTCAACATACTGTATCATAAGTGCATCAGTTTTAGTTACCGCACCGTCCTGATTGAAGTCCATTGCAGTAAACTGCCTATCAGTAACTGTGTACTTACCAAGAAGAAACTGACTGATAGATACTGCATCATTGATATTTACCTGACCGTCACCGTCTGCGTCACCTAAAAGTACATTTGTAGCTGCATATGACTCTTTAGGAAATACGCTCGCAAAAGTACCGATACACGCCAAAGCGGAACATAAAGCTACCGCTTTTTTAAGATTGTGTTTCAATTCGCATTCCTCCTAATTAATTTGTGCATAAAATAATCTTTTTTACATTTTATGTACTATTAATAGTATATCACAATATTACGGTTTTGTCAATATATACCATAAAATAAAAATAAACAAATTTTCTTTTTTGGAATTGTATAAAACAACTAAAAGGACGCATTGAAGTACGTCCTTTGAATTATATTCAGTCGTAGAGGTGGCTCGCCGCCATTTCCTGTATCGCAATTGCATCACTGAGAGTTATGCCGTTGCCGTCTATGTCAGCGTTTGCCTTACCCTGTTCCGATATTTTGTACTTGTCGGGATTCGCTATTGACTGCATAACAAATACC
>JAGAQS010000283.1 GCA_017622635.1 Ruminococcus sp.
AGCATTTTTTTGTGAAGATATTCAAACGGTTCAAGCATACGCCCTGCACCTATCAGAACATCGGCGGAATTTATAATTTCATACGCTTCACGGGTAAGCGTCTTAACACCGTCCATACCCGTTCCTACTATGTAAACTTTTATTTCAATCACCTCCGTATATTTTTTCAATAATTTTCTTTACTTCCTCAATGCCGTAACCTTTTTCGGACGGTCTTTCAAGTACAATCAACTCAATACCGCATTTTTTAACTGCCGATACTTTTTCGGGATAACCGCCCGTCGTACCGCTTTCCTTTGTCAGAAGAATTTCCGCACCGCTCTTTATGATATGATTTATATTTTCTTCTTCCGTAAAAGGACCTTTTGCAAGAATAAGCCTGTTTTCGTTGTAACCAAGACTAATACAAAGTTCCCTGATTTTGTCCGACGGCAAAACACGTACCCATATTCTTTCACGGAAATTCACTGTTTCCGTAAGTTTTTCAAGTTCCTTGCTTCCGAGAGTACTGAGTATTTTTTTGTTACTGCCGTTAAGAATATCAACCAGTTTATCCATATTTTCCGCAGTGATTCCGTCATTGCTACCTGAACTCTCACGGACAAGGCGTATATATTCCGTCCCCGTTTCCGCACACGCCGATTTTATATTCCTTGTCGCATCAACGGCATACGGGTGTGTTGCATCAATGACATACCTGCATTTGTTTTCGTCAATAATTTTCCTCATCTGAACATTGTCAAGCCGTCCGACAGTTATTTTTATATATGAACTCTTTGGCAGAAGTTCCGCACCGTAATCCGTAGTGACACATACACAGGCAGGTATGTTTTTTTTGTCACAAAATTCCGCCAGCTGTCTGCCCTCTGTCGTTCCCCCGAAAATAAGCAGTTCAGGCATTTTTATAACCTCTCGGCGTAACCATTTTACCGTTTATAACTGCCGTTTCGGAATTGCCTATAAATACAGTTGTGAACATATCGACGGCAGTTTCACGGAGTTCGGCAAGTTTAAGTATACGGCTTGTCTGCCCGTCCCTGCCTATATTACGGACGTAACCGCAGACCGTTTCAGGTGACTTGTATTCAAGCATAACGTCACAGGCTTTTTGCAGGTAGTCCGCACGCTTTTTTGACGACGGATTATATAAAACTATCGTGAAATCGGCTTCCGACGCACAGCGTAATCTTTTAATTATCTTGTCCATAGGTGTGAGCAAATCCGAAAGGCTTATAACCGCAAAGTCGTGTGTAAGGGGTGAACCGAGTACCGCACCGCCACTCAGTGCCGAAGTAACACCCGCAACCACTTCAATATCTGTTTCGGGAAAATTCACTGACATCTCAATTGCAAGCCCTGCCATTCCGTACACTCCGCTGTCACCACTGCATACAAGTGCAACATTCCTGCTCCGTGACTCTTTCAGTGCAGTTTCAACCCTGTCACGTTCCTGCCTCATTCCCGTTGAAATATATTCCTTTTCGGGAAAAATCTTTCTGACAAGTTCCGTATAAACCGTATAACCAACAATCAAATCACTTTTCATTATGGCTTTTTCCGCCTCAAAGGTCATTCCCTCACGGTTTCCCCCACCGAATCCGACAACATAAAGTTTCATAAAATTTTCCTTTCAAAATCAATAACAACAGGCTTTTCCGCAACCGCAACCGTTACGCCGTCACCTGCATTCTTACGCATGACAAGCCGTCCACCACTGCAAAGCACAGCACTTCTTTCACATACATTGTCCGCACCTGTTTTTTTACATACAAATTCAGACACCGTAAAATCTCCCTGTAAATTCATAAGTTCGTCAGCGGTGAAATATTTAACCGCAAAATTATTTTTTCTGCAATATTCACTGAGACCTTTTTCGTCGGACTTTATGTCAATGGTTGCAACTCCGCATATTCTGTCAACGGGAATTTCCGCTGACAACAGACTTTCAGAAACTCTCTTTTCAATAGTTTCACACGTTATTCCTCTCCTGCACCCTATACCTATAATCAGATTTTTCGGTACAAGATTAAGTGTAACGGGAAAAGGCTTTGTTTTACAGTCTCCGTTTATACATATTCCTGTACGGCAGTTATCTACAGTTGATATTACGTCCGGAATGTTCCTGCACTCATATTCACTCACAAGACC
>JAGAQS010000284.1 GCA_017622635.1 Ruminococcus sp.
GTCACCCATAGGAAGAACACCACGCTCAAACCCTGCAACGTATACGGGCGTATTTACCGATATACGTGAACTTTTTGCAAAGACCGCCGACGCTAAGGCACACGGTTACAACAGCGGACGTTTTTCTTTTAATGTAAAAGGCGGACGGTGTGAGGCGTGCGAGGGTGACGGAATCATAAAAATTGAAATGCATTTTTTACCTGATATTTATGTACCGTGTGAAGTCTGCAAAGGAAAACGCTATAATCGTGAGACACTGGAAGTAAAGTATAAAGGAAAGTCAATTTATGACGTTCTTGAAATGACTGTTGACGAGGGAACGGAGTTTTTTGAACATATACCGAAAATATCACGCAAACTTAAAACTTTACAGGAAGTCGGACTCGGATATATTAAAATAGGACAGTCCGCAACTACTTTGTCGGGCGGTGAGGCACAGCGTGTTAAACTTTCAACAGAACTTTCAAAGCGTTCGACCGGAAAAACAATCTATATACTTGACGAACCAACAACGGGACTTCATACCGCAGATGTTCATATGCTTATAGACGTTCTTCAGAAACTTACGGAGCAGGGAAATACAGTTCTTGTAATCGAACATAATCTGAACGTGATAAAAGTCGCTGACCACATTATTGACCTCGGACGTGAGGGCGGAGACAAGGGCGGTACAATTGTGGCTCAGGGAACGCCCGAAGAAGTTGCAAAGTGTGAAAATTCCTACACGGGTAAGTATCTGAAACCGTATCTTGAATAAAAAAGACTAATTAAGACAGATATGCACATAGAAGTAATGCCCGAAAGTAGTTTTTTGAACTGCTTTCGGGCTTGTTTTAATTATTGGTTTGTATAAATCAGAATTTATTTTCTGTACATAGTCGCATTGTCTTCAATATCACTGACTGCAATAAACCAGTCAAATTTTGAAGAAACTATATAAAAATCATAATTACAGCTTGTATTATTCATAATTTGAAATATCTCGTCAGCGTATCCTTCATAAACCCAACCTTCGTCTGTTATCAAGAATAATTTCAGATTTTTGTCGGGTACTACATTTTTTATTGTCATCATGTATTCTGTCCAGTCATATGTTCTGAAAAAGCAGTCAATATAGTACTGTTCAAGATTCTCTCTAAAGTGCATATAACAAAGAGAAAGATATATAAGTGACGGCGTATAATTTTTTCTGTCTGAAAATACAAAGTAAAATTTTCTGATTATGTCTATATAACCGGATTTTGAAAACTCGTGAAAGCGGTTTCTGTCTATATTTTCTTTTTTAACTATATCTTCAATTTCGTCCCTTATCCAAAGAGTTTTTTTCCTTTTTTCATGCAGAGTAGCAATTTCCTGTTCATACATGGGCTTACCCCTCACAATTCCGATTTGTCTTACTAAAAGTATACATCAGGATAGGTTATATGTCAATAGAAACGTCATATTATGTTTGAATTGTTTATTTTAATTTATTTTTTCTGACAATTCGTCTTATGTAACGGAAAGTGTAGTCTTCACCTTTTTCGGAGAGCATACGAAGAAGAAACTCAATTTTATCTGCTGTACGTTTTTCAATCATACGGCTTGTTTTTCCTCTCATGAAATACTCAAGCGGACACGAATCGTTATATTTTTCCTTGTTGTAAATCTTTGATGCGGCGAGACGGTCGCAGAACATTTCAATAATATATTCGTCGGGCATGGGAACGGGTTCAAGACGACGTGTTACAGGGCTGTAGTCTGTCCAGTACTCAAAGTGATGACGGTTTCTGCCCTTGTGGTGTAACCACGCTTTTGAGTAGCCGTCAACTTCACGTTCACGCTCGTTCGGACTGCGGTTTCCCTGAAAGTATATAACTCCCGGAATAAATTCCGTCGGAGAGAATTTTGAGAGGTCATGTGTAAGACCGTGACGGAAAATCCCCGCTTTGAAACAGTGAAGCATTACTTTGTGACGGTGGTGAACGATAGTCGAAAGATGACCCGTAAATTTTTTTATAATCGTAAAAATTCCCCCTTGTTGATGTTCTGTATTATATTATAGCATTGTATAATCCGAAAATAAAGTGAAATTTATTTTTTTTGGAAGATGTCAACAATAAGATAATTATTGTTATATGCAGTTTGTACAAAAAAAGACACTCCGAAAAAAGAGTGTCTTATGACTATTCTGTTATACGGTTGTCGGACAGGTAAACGTTGGTGTATGAATCTGTTTCAGGTTTGTCATTTGTTGAAACGTGTATAATATCTGTTATTCTGTCCCACGAGGCAGACGGGAAAAAGTATTCATATTCTTTTGCGAAAGGGTCGGGGACGGGTATTTCTTTCTTTTTGTCCATGTTATCATCTCCTGAAAATATGGTCTGCATATTGATAAAGAATATTTATGGTAATTTTTTCTGAAAATGACTTGATTTTTTTGCAAAAATATGTTAAAATGAGTTATAATTCACAAGGAGGTACTTTTATGAGCGATTTTATTGAAAATGAAGAAATTGAAGATGAAAACGAAAACTATATCACCCTTACTGACGATAACGGTGAAGAAGTTTCGTTTGAGGTAATCGGAGAGGTTGAATATCAGGAACGTTATTTTGCGGTATTGCTTCCGTTTGACGAGGAGGACGACGGTGTTGTAATACTTGAAATCATGCCGTCCGACGATGAGGAAACGGGCGAATTTCTTTCAATCGACGACGAAGAACTTTTACAGGCTGTTTTTGAGAAGTTCAAGAAAGAGTACAGCGGAGAATATGAATTTGAATGAGGTGTAAAATGAGAATTGTTTTTTGCAACATAACCTACATGAAAAATTATTGTGGTGAAGATGATGATATTCCCGTGAACGGCGGAAAGTGGATTGACGAAAATAAAGATGGCGGTGAGGTTTATAATTTTCTTGACTATGACGGAAAGTGTTACGGATATTTCATGCACTATGGTGATATTCTCCATATAGAAAGAATTGAGAACACTTCTTTAAATGATAATGTAGCGGAAGATGTTCTTGTTGTATGGGTCGCAAAGCCTGACGAAAAGAGTTCACATTCCGTGATAGTAGGCTGGTACAGACACGCCGATGTTTATCGGAAATGGCAGAATGACAGTGAATTGGATTACAATATATCCGCAAAGGCTGAAAACTGTCATCTTTTGCCTGTTGATAAACGACGATTTATAATTCCGAGAGCAAGTAAAAACGGAAAGGGCAGAGGTATGGGACAGTCGGCAATATGGTATGCTGATTCGGAATATGCCCAAAAGGAGTTTGTACCCGAAGTAATTGAGTATATTGACAAATACGAAAAAAACGACGGTGAATTTATCAATAAAGTATGGACGGAAGAAAAACTGAATAAGAAATATAATGGTAACAAATCCGATGACGAACTTTTAAAACTTGCCAAAGATGTTAATACACCGCCCGAAAAGGCTCTTGAATATATAAATGCCTCACTTGAATACGGTGAAACAAGTGACAAATTTCATACAAAAGCTGATATTTTACATGAACTTTTTCAGTTTACAAAGTCTGTACCGTACTACGAAAAATCGTATTCTCTTGACAACTCAAATTTTGAATGTCTTAAAAATCTTTTTAATATGTACTGTCTTACGGAACAGACCGAAAAAGCTGTTGAAACGGGTAAACTGCTTGAAAAAAGTGACTATTTCGCTGAATTTTCGACCGACGACAAAATCAGATTCTACAATATCATGATAATAAGCTGTGAGAAACTGAACCTTGCAACAACAGCGGAAAGCTATATAAATAAGCTTGATGCAATAAGTAAAAATTAAAGAAATCCCCTGCCGGTTAGCACGACAGGGGATAATTTTTATTTATTTACCGATGAGTCACTATCAGTTTAGTTTATTTTAATCAGACACAACCCTGAGCCTTCATAGCTTCAGCAACCTTGAGGAAGCCTGCAATGTTAGCACCAGCCATGTAGTTACCTTCCATGCCGTACTCCTTAGCAGCTTCGTCACAAGATTTAAAGATGCTTACCATAATGCCCTTGAGTTTAGCGTCAACTTCTTCAAATGTCCATGAAAGTCTTTCGCTGTTCTGGCTCATTTCGAGACCTGAA
>JAGAQS010000285.1 GCA_017622635.1 Ruminococcus sp.
ATGGTTACAAATACCGCATCTGTGGCAGGTCTGCTTTCAATGAACGATTTTATGCTTGACGACGGGGTTTTTGAAGTAATCCTTATTAAAAAACCTGTAAATCTTGTACAGCTCCGACGTATAGTTCACTCACTCCTTAACATAAAGGAAGAAATTGACAGGGACTATATAAAATTCTTCCGTACAGATAAAATAACGTTTACCTGTCTTGACGAAGAACCTGCAACGTGGACAAGGGACGGCGAGTACGGCGGTGACGCAATGAAGTGTGTTATTTCAAACGCTCAGAAAGCAGTTTCATTTATGCTGTGTGACTGTGATGAAACAAAGTTTTCCCGTGACGAAGTAATAGATTTTGAAATTTCAGACGATGAATAAAAAATCTGTCCTTTTTCGTTACAATTCAGCGAATGTATTACTGTAAAAATAAAAGAAAGGAAAAAGCATATGAAACTGAACAGAAAATTAAAAATATGTGCATTTACAACTGCACTAAGCATTATGTCGGCTGTTCCCCTTGCGGTATACGCCGACGATTCCGCACGTTCCGAATGGTTCAAGGACGAAAGCGGACGTATTTTTTATTACGATACCGACGGTAACTATCTTACAGGTGTACAGGAAATCGACGGTGAAAAATATCTTTTCTCCGCAAACGGCGTACTTAAAACAGGCTGGAGAACAATTGACGGACAAAGAAAATATTTCGACGCAAAAACAGGTAAATCCCTGTCGGGCTGGATTGAATACTGTGGCAAAAAATACTATGTGGATACGGAAAACGGTAAAATCACAGGTTATTTCAAGGAAGATAACGGCAACGCATATATTCTTTCCGAAAAAGGTTCAGCCATTACGGAAGAGGGTTTCACGGAACTCGGTGAAGATACATATTATATAAATTCGGACGGAAACGTTCAGACAGGTAAATTCACAACAGACGACGGCACATATCTTTTTGCGGACGACGGAAAAATGTCAACAGGCTGGCAGACCATTGACGACAACAAGTATTATTTTTCCGAAAACGGAACAATGTCAACGGGATTCAGCAAAATTGACGGAAACAGTTATTATTTTGACAATGACGGCATTATGATGACGGGTTGGCAGACAATCAATGACAAAAAATACTATTTCTCCGAAGACGGAACAATGTCAACGGGAATTACCGAAACAGACGGAAATATCTATTGCTTTGACAGTGACGGCATTATGCTGACAGGTTGGCAGACCGTTGACGGAAAGAAATATTATTTTTCAGAAGACGGTACTGCGTCAAAAGGACAACTCACAATTGATGAAAACAAGTATGTTTTCTCGGCAGACGGCGTTATGCTGACAGGTTGGATTGAGGACGGCGAAAATAAATACTACTGTGACAATGACGGAAAAATGCTGACAGGCTGGCAGACTATTGATAGCAAGGAATACTATTTCTCAGACTATTCACTTGTATACGGTCTTATAACAATAGATAACGACGGTACGTATTTTATGGGTGAGGACGGTTCTAAACAGACAGGCTGGATAACTGTAAATTCTCATCAGTGTTATTTCAGTACAGAAAACGGAAAAATGGTATTCGGCTGGCAAACTATCGACGGTGACGAATATTTCTTCAATGATTACGGAATAATGGAAACAAACACAACCATAAACGCCAAAACTCTCGGTGCAGACGGAAAAGTACAGCCACTTTCAGACGTACAGAAAAGGGCAAACGCCATAATTGCAAATATAGGCACAAGTACAGAGGCAATTTATAATTTTGTGGTAAACAACAACAGATACAGTCATATGGAAAACACAAAATCACAGGCACAGATTGATGCTATAGGCTGGTCGTATTTCGCAAACTATGCCCTTGACAACCGTTTTATAGTATGCTACTATTATGCCGCCCTTACAGACTTACTCTACAAACAGGCAGGCTATGAGGCGAGAATAGTTCACGGTACGGGCAGAGGTACGGGTGAACATTACTGGAATGAAGTAAAACTCAACGGCAACTGGACGTGCATAGATACCTGCAATGGATATTTTCAGGTAAGTTTCAGTTATCTCCAAACACAGAATTATACTTTTTATAATTATGTTTATCCTATGTATAATTAAAATAAATCAGTCCCACAGTAACGGAGGAAAAATATTATGAATACAAAGGCTTTATTAATGGCAACCGCCGCACTTCTTGCACTTTCGGCGGTTTCATGCGGAAATGACGACACAACAGAATCTTCTGTAAGTATCTCACTCAGTGAAGAAAAAACAACGGAAGAATCATCAGAAGAAACAACTTCAGCAACATCAAAAGAAAACGCAACAACAACATCATCTACGGACGCAAGCGATACAACAACAACCGATTCTTCAACAGTCTCAACAGATACAGCTACCACTACTTCAACAACTTCTGTTCCACAGCAGGAAGAAACCGTCCAGCAGGAAGAAAATGAACAGACCGACGTTGAAGTTAATGACGACAATAACGAAAATCAGGATAATCAACAGGACAATAACAATCAGCAGGACAACAACAACGATAACAATGTTGACAACGAAAACAACGGTCAGACCGACGAACCTCAGAAAGAGGAAGTTAAATTCAATATTGACTTTTTGTTAAGTGACGCTAAAGATATAATTTCAAATCTCGGTACTCCCGTTTACGAGGGTGGCGGTGCTGCCTGTCTCACAAACGGTCACGATGACAAGATTTACCAGTACGACGGACTTGAAATACAGTGCTACGTTGACGGCGACAAGGAATATATTTTCCAGATTAATATAACAGGCGGTGACTATCAGACCGACAAGGGCATTAAAGTCGGCAGTTCACGTGCGGACGTTGAATCTGCTTACGGTACAGGCACGGAAAGCGGTAACATGATTATCTACAGTTCAGGCAACAACGAAATGGATATACAGTATAACGACAGCGGTGATACTGTAATTTCAATTTTCTTCTACACTCCCGTATAAGAAAGGGGGTACTGTTTCTTGGTATTCAGCAGTCCCGTATTTCTTTTTATATTTCTGACATCGGTATATATACTGTATCGTATAATACCGACTGTCAGGGCTAAAAACATTCTCCTGTTTGTTTTCAGCATAGCATTCTATACCTATGGAGAACCGAAAGCAGTTATTTTAATGATAATATCTATCATTATGAACTACGTTTTCGGTCTTTCCATGAAAGAAACAAACAAATCACGAAAAACGGTTCTTGTGATAAGTATTGCGTCAAATCTGCTTATGCTCGGTATTTTCAAATATGCGGGATTCGGTGCGGAAATGCTTGACCGCCTGCCTTTCCTCAGTGTGAGTATACCAAATATTGCCCTGCCTATAGGCATATCGTTCTATACGTTTCAGGCTATGTCATACGTAATTGACGCTTACAAAGAACCCAAATACATTCAGAAAAGTTTCTACAGGCTTGCACTTTATATAACGTTTTTTCCTCAGCTTGTGGCAGGCCCTATCGTCAAGTACTACGATTTTGCAGACCAGATTGACAACAGAAAAACCACACCCGAAAAAACCGCTCAGGGCATAAGAAGATTTATAACGGGTCTTTCAAAAAAACTGCTTATCGCCAATACAATGGCTCTCACGGCAGATTTTGTGTACGGACTTGAAACGGAAAAACTTACTTTTCCGCTTGCATGGCTCGGTGCTGTTTCATATATGTTGCAGATTTACTTTGATTTCAGCGGTTACAGTGATATGGCTATAGGTCTCGGTTCAATGTTCGGATTTGATTTCAGGGAGAATTTCAATTATCCGTACATTTCGGGAAGTATGCAGGAGTTCTGGAGAAGGTGGCATATTTCCGTTTCAACATGGTTCAAGGAATATTTATACATACCTTTAGGCGGAAACAGAAAAGGCAAAGTCCGTACTGCACTGAACAAGCTTTTTGTTTTTTTCTGTACGGGACTGTGGCACGGTGCAAGCCTGAATTTCATAGTGTGGGGACTTTTAAACGGTGCTTTCATGATGCTTGAATCGTATAAAATCATAAATACTGAAAAGTGGTTTAAACCGTTCAGGCATATATATGCACTTTCGGTCACCGTCATTGCATTCGTATTTTTCAGAGCGGACACTATACCGTCGGCTTGTCGTTTTATAGGTAAAATGTTCAGCCCGTCACACAACAATGCGGAAAGTACGGCAATTTTTCTTCAACAGCTTACACCTATGTACATTATAATATTTATATTTGCGTGTATATTCTCAATGCCCGTATGGCAGACGGCAGGCAGAAAAATCAAATCCGAAAAAATACTTTCGGCAGGTGAAACGTGTTCATATATAGTGTCACTTTTACTTCTGATTGTCTGTATACTTACACTTTCGTCCGCTTCATACAATCCGTTTATTTACTTCAGATTTTAACGGAGGTACAAAATGAACAAGAATACGTTATATAAAATATATTCGGCTGTATTTATAGGAATATGCCTTGTACCGTCTGTATTGATGCCGTTTGTCAAGTCCGATAATTCAAGCGAAAAACGCAGTCTTTCAGATGCACCGAAAATAAAGACCGACGACGGCAGAATTAATTTCGAATATTTTGGCGAATTTGAAACCTACTTTTCCGAACACTTCGCTTTCCGTCAACAGCTTGTAACCCTTGACGGAAAACTTAAATCATCTGTTTTCAGAACTTCTCCGAACAAAGACGTAATTATAGGTAAGGACGGCTGGCTTTATTACGGTGAGACCGTAAATGACTTCCTCAATACTGATACCCTCAGCGACAGAGGAATAAACAATATAAAAAACAATCTCGAAATGATGAACGAATACTGTAAACAGAACAATGCACAGTTCATATTTACAATAGCACCGAATAAAAATTCAGTCTATCCCGAATATATGCCGTTCAATTATTCGCCTGCCGAAAATAAGGGAAACTATGAAAAACTTTCCGAAAGTTTTGAAGATGATTTCCCGTACTGTGACATGAAAGAAGTCATTCTAAATACAGATTCAAATATTCCACTCTATCACAAGGAAGATACCCACTGGAACAATCTCGGTGCATATGCAGGACACGCACGTCTTATGGAAATGCTCGGCAGGGAAAAATGCCCATCGGGAAACTGGACAGTCAGAAACGACCGCAAGGGTGATTTGGCAGATATGATTTACCCGTCCGAAAAACCCGACGATACACAGATATACAGTGACTATCAATACAAATACAGTTATCTCGGACGTTTTATGGCTTTTGACGATATGTCAATAAAAACTTTCTGCGAGGGAAAAAACGGAAACCTGCTCATGTACCGTGATTCATACGGTGAGGCTATAATTCCGTTCATAGCCGAATGTTTCGGCTCGGCTGAATTTACAAGGACTGTCCCCTACAGAATGGACGGAATAGGTGAAAACGGTGCAAATACTGTAATACTTGAAATCGTTGAAAGAAATCTGCCCGACTTACAGAAATATGCACCGCTTATGTCCGCACCCGTTACTGAAAATTTAAGTTTCAAAACTCTGGAAGTGTGTGACGATTTGACCGTAAAATCCGAAAAGAACGGAAAATATATACATATATTCGGAGAACTCGGAAAAGACTTTTTCACAGGCAACAATACGAAAATTTTTGTTACTGCAAACGGCGTTACTTACAGGGCTTTCAATGCCTTTGAAGACAAACTGCTTGAATGTGAGGGAAAAACAAGTGACAACGGTTTTTCCCTTTACATTCCCGAAGACTCAGGCGTAAACCCCGAAAATATAACGGTAATAGCCCTGAACGACGACGGCAGTGCGGTTTCATCACAATAGAGAAGAAAGGAAATATTTATGAAAAAAACAGAAATAACGGCTGTCCTTTCAGCCTTTGCATTGTCCGCAACAATAATTTTTCCGCCGACGGAAAATGTATTTGCAGAAAACATCACTTCCGTCTATGAGGACTTCAACGCAAATGATGTAAACGGAAAAATAACCGTTGAAATTCCGGAAAAGACTTCTGCAAAAATAAACATAAACTTCACTTCTCCCGAAGTAACCGATGAACCGTACTACATAACAGAAACAGACGGCGGTAATTCATTTTCATTCGATATCGAGGGCAGGGATACAACCGACGACGATTACCGTAATTATACCCTCATTGTTGAAATTACGGGCAGTGAAAGCAATAACTCAGCCATTTATACGGACACATTCACAGTACCCGACGGTAATGACAATCCCGACAGTTTTATGAATATGACATATTCTTTCACCGTGGACTATGAATCCGCAGGAAGTGTATGGGATATTTCGTCCGAAACAGAAACACAGAAAAATATTGTAATTCACATTAACAATTATCTCAAGGGTGATGTAAATGGTGATGAGTTTGTTGACGCAGTAGATGCCACACAGATTCAGCAGTACTATGCAAAACTTTCAGCAGGCAGTGAAGCAACTTTCACCGAAAAACAACTGCTTGCGGCAGATGTGAACAATGACGAACTGGTTGACGCAGTAGATGCCACACAGATTCAGCAGTATTATGCCGAACTCTCCGCAAGCGGTACTGCAACATGGATTACTCCCGAAAATCAGACAACCACTTCCGCTCCCCCGTTGTCAACAACAACCACTACATCAGCTTCTTCAACAAAAAAATCAACAACAACTGTAACTTCTTCAACATCTAAAATAACAACTGTCTTAACTTCTTCGTCCGCAAAGTCCACAACTTCTACAACAAAAACTTCTGCAACGACTTCAACAACAACTACTACATCAGCCACCACTACAGCAACTACTGTCACATCAACCACAAATATTAATTATTCGGATTATATGGATTCGGCAGAACTTATGAATGGTTCAATGTCGGATATGCTTTATCATCATTATTATGTGTATGATATAAACGACGACGGTATTTATGAATTTATAACAAAAACAGGCAACGGTGAAGCAGACAGTACTTATTCCGTATACAGCATAGAAGACAATCAAATGACATTTTGGGGCGACATATCGGCAGGAAACAGTGTTCTTACCGAAAAGGACGGAAAACTTTATAAAAATATGTGCCATACGGGTTATCAGTCCGTTGATTTAATCAGTTTTGACGGAAAATCCGTCTCAACAGAAAATGTATACGAAAAAGAACAGTCCGAAACTTATATAGATTACGGAACAAATCTGAAATACTATGATGCCAGCGATACGGCTTTACTGTCAAAACTGTCGTATACTTACTACAATACGGATAAAGCAGGTTCGGATTTTCATTTTACTCAGAATCAAATCGCAAACGGCGGAACAGTATCAGTGGACAGCGGTGCTCTCAACCTCAGAACCGCCCCCGATTTAAACAGTAAAATACTTATTGAAATGCCGAAAGACTCATTTATCAGTATCTACGGAAATAATGACGAATGGTACTATATAAGCTATGAGGAAAACAGTATCACCTATTACGGATATGCAAGCAGACAGTACATAACAAAATCCGTTGATAACTGACAAAATATCCCCCGCCAAAATAAAAACATTTTCATGCAGAAAAATATAAAATTCAGTTGACGGAAAAAGAAAAAAAGAGTATAATAAAATAGTAATATCCGTTAATAAGATATACAGGAAAGAAAGACAACAAAAGGCGGTAATATAACTATGAAGTTGAGTAAAAAAAATTTTGCTTCAATTTTTCTTGCGGGCATTGTACTTGCGTCTTCCGTTTCGTGCGGTTCAAACGGAAACGTTCAGGACGTTTCAAAATCAGAATCACAGACCGAACCTGAAACTGAACCCGAAGCAGAACCCGTTATTATGAAAGTCAAAAAAGGTGACTTCGGTGAAGCTCCCAACAACAAGATACTGAAAGCCGAAAAAAAACGTGAACAGTCAAATAACGTTTCTGACAAAAAAACAGAGGAAACAACTACTACTTCAACCACTACTGTTACAACCACATCTGTTACAGAAACATCTGGTGATTCCGTAACTACCACAACGGTGACAACTTTTGAAATCGTTGACGTCTCACAGTCGGGACGTGGAAATATTTACGACACAAACGGTGTAATCCTCGCAAAAAGCGATGAGGACGGAAACAGAACATATTCAGACAAATATAAAATATCTTTCGGAAATATTATCAGTGAACTTTCAAACGGTGTTGAAACATCTTTCAATGATATTCTAAGTCCGTCAGACCCTTATTCAGACAATTCTTCCGAAAATATGGGAAAATCCGTTCTACTTACTCTTGATTCCGAAATACAGCAGGAAATTTATGATTATATGGAAAGCGTGAATATTGTCGGTTCTGTAGTTGTAATGCGTACCGACGGTTCTGTCATGGCTGACGTTTCATATCCGTCATTTGACCCCGAAGAATACAACAACAACCCTGACTATATTAATACTGTCGGTTATGGTGCACTGGAAAACAAGTCAATGCAGAAACAACCGCCGGGGTCATGTTTCAAAATCATGACCGAAATTATAGCCGACAAACACGAAATATATTCCCTCTATGATGAGGGTACATGGTACTCAGATGAGGGTGTTATAGTTGACTGGGACCACGACAAGAACTCATATTATCCTATGCAGAGAGACCTTTATTCAGCTTTCATAAATTCAAGCAACATCTTCTTTGCAAAGGTATTTGACGAAATAGGTGAAGAAACCGCACGCAGTGACCTTAAAGAAATGTTCCATTTCGGTGACGGCTGTGATATAGAATGTGATTTCGGCACTATAGCAAGCAGTATGGAAATAACCTGTAAGGACGATTTGAGAAGAAGTGCATTCGGTCAGGCTTATGTACGTACAAGTCCGATGTTTCTCGCCACACTCTGCCGTGAAGCCATTTTCGGCGATATGGTCAGACCGTTCATGTTAAAGAACATAATCGACTCAGGCGGTGCTGAGGCAGTACTTCTTGACGGTTCTGAACCTTATGACGTTATAGCATCTGTTCCTGAAAATTGCAGACAGGGTATACTCGACGGTATGCTTGGAGTCGGCTCTAATCTCGGAATATATGCAGGCGAAAACTATAACTTCTATGCAAAAACGGGAACTGCCGAGACAGGCGGTGCGGATATTCTCTATATTACAGGCTGTCTCAAAAATATAAACGACAAAACCGACTCAAAACCCGTATACGACGATTACAGCAATTATCACGAAAACGGTTCTTACATAGTCGTAATGCAGATGCAGAACCCCAATGACTACGGATTCAATTTTTCAAGTGAATCTGCGTATCTCTATCAGGGAATTGTAAACATAATCGCAAATCAGTAAAAATTTCAGGTTCTGATATTTTCAGAACCTGTTTTTTTAACTTATATTTGTTAAAAAATACAGATTTTCTTAAAAAATCAAGTAAATTTATATATTTTTTATCCCATACATATTGACAAAGCATAAAAAAACGGTTATAATATATTTATCAAATAAATTAAACGTGATTCCAATATTTTTGTAAAGGAGTAATAAACATGAGAAATAAAATAAAAAAAGCTCTTTCGTTTGTAATGGCAGGGGCTATGACCGTTGTCGGAATGACTTCCGTGTTGTCGGTTGCGGCTGATAAAGTCGAAGAAGATGCACCGATAATGACACAATTCCCCTACACAATAGAGGGCGAAGATTTAGAGGGTGCTGAACTCTGGACTTCAATTTATGAAAATCAGATTCCCGACTATTCGGGCGAGGGTTTCGTATATCTTACAGGCAACGCTTTAAGTTTTACCGTTTCAGTTCCATCAGACGGTATGTATCAGATTAATGTAAGAGGTGCTCAGATTCTTGACAAAGATTCTCCACGTATGGAAACTATCGCAATAAACGGCGTTG
>JAGAQS010000286.1 GCA_017622635.1 Ruminococcus sp.
ACTTGGGTGTTACCGCAACTTTGGCACTTTTCGCAATCCTGCTGATTCAGTTCAGCGGAATGAGGGAAAAAGGTTTCAAAGGCTGGCTGAAAAGTTTCAAGGAACCGATGCCTCTCATGATACCGATGAACATTCTTGAACTCGTCATCAAACCGCTTTCACTCTGTATGCGACTTTTCGGAAACGTTCTCGGTGCATTCGTAGTCATGGAACTTATCAAAATGATTCTGCCTGTCGGACTTCCGCTTGTTTTCAGTTTCTATTTTGATATTTTCGACGGCTGTATTCAGGCATACGTCTTTGTATTCCTCACATCGCTTTTCATGTCGTAAGCTATGGAAAGCGAATAACATTCACAGCAGAAAAAAAACCGCAGTTTATCCTGCGGTCTGCAATTATATTTTACTTAAATAATTTCACGGAGGTAATTTATCATGGGTTTAGTAGCAATAGGTGCAGGTCTTGCCGTTCTTACAGGCATGGGTGCAGGCATAGGTATAGGTATCGCAACTTCCAAAGCGGCAGACGCTATAGCACGTCAGCCTGAAGCAAAAGGCGACATAAACAAGGCTCTTCTTCTCGGTTGTGCGTTGGCAGAAGCTACGGCTATTTACGGTTTCGTTATCGCAATACTGATTATTTTCATACTCAAGTAATATTAATCGGTTATCGGCAGATGAATCAAAGAAAGGAAAAAAAGTGACATGGACGCATTGAAAGGTACAATGCTTGACGTTAATATCTGGAATTTCATATGGTCTGCGGTAAATATCATAATACTGTTTATACTGCTTAAAATATTTCTTTTCAAGCCTATCAACAAAATCATGAACGAACGTACACGTTCAATTCAGGACGATATTGATTCCGCTGAAAAGTCACGAAAAGAAGCAGAAGAACTTAAACAACAGTATACCGACGACCTCAGCAGTGCAAAGGAAGAAGCTCAGAAAATAATCATGAAAGCACATGATGATGCAGAAGCCGAAAAAGCTGTTATACTGAAAAAATCACAGGAAGAAGCGTCCCAGATTATCAGCGACGCAGGAAAAACCATTGAAAACGAACGAAAAAGAGTTCTCCAGCAGGCACAGACTCAGATTGCAGACCTTGCAATTGAAGCAGCGTCAAAAATCATCGGCGAAAACGTTGACGACGAAAAAAACCGCCGTCTTGTAGACGAATTTCTTTCTTCAGAGGAGGATAAAAGCTGATGAAAGACCTCGAAAAAGAATTTTTAAACGAACTTGTCAGACTTGATATTTCACAGGAAGATATCGACGAAACAAAAAACGTTTTCGCTTCATGTAAGGACGTTGCGGACACTCTCTCAAATCCCCTCGTCACACATGACGAAAAAAGAAACATAATAAAAAGAATTTTTCCGCAGAGTATGGAAAAATTCATAATGAACGCCGTGAAAAACGGAATCATTGACAGCCTGACGGAAATTTTTGACGAATACAGCGA
Organism: Ruminococcus sp.; assembly: GCA_017622635.1. GTDB lineage: Bacteria > Bacillota > Clostridia > Oscillospirales > Ruminococcaceae > Ruminococcus. Next base: position 1,471 of record JAGAQS010000286.1, read on the forward strand.
CATTCTCCTTGAAAAACAGGGCAGTATAAGAGCGGTTGTAAGATATGTTACGCCCCTTACCGAGTCCCAGCAGGCAGACCTGCGTAAATTTATTATGGACAGGTTTATCAAGGAGGACGTTTCAATAGAATACCGCCACGACCCCGATTTAATAGGTGGTTTTATCCTTAATGCAGGTGATGTTGAGTACGACAAGAGCTACCGCACAAGCCTTAAACTCATGAAAGAAACTCTGAAAAACAAGGCTTCCGAATTTGTCGAATCAGCTGACGACAGCAATGTAAAAAGCGGTACGGGTGATATTATTTCCGTCCTCAAGACAGAAGTAAAGGACTTTACCGTAAAATCAGGAACAACCGAAACAGGTTTCATAACAAGAATTGGTGACGGTATCGCAAGAGTACAGGGCATGAGCGGTGTAATGTACGGTGAACTCGTTGAATTTGAAAACGGTGTAAGAGGAATAGTGCAGAGTCTTGAAGAAAAAACTTCGGGTGTCGTTCTTCTCGGTGAGGAACACGGACTTACAGAGGGTTCTTCCGTAATACGTACAGGAAAACGTGCAGGTATCGGAGTAAGCGACGAACTTTTAGGACGTGTCGTTGATGCTCTCGGTTCTCCCATTGACGGACTCGGTGCTATAAAAACAGACGACTACTTCCCTATCGAACGGGAAGCTCCGGGCGTTATTGAGCGTAAATCCGTAAATGTTCCGTTGCAGACGGGTATTCTCGCCATTGACTCAATGTTCCCGATAGGACGCGGACAGCGTGAACTTATAATCGGCGACAGACAGACGGGTAAGACCTCAATTGCAGTTGATACCATTATAAACCAGAAAGGTCAGGACGTTATCTGTATTTATGTTGCGATAGGTCAGAAGTCCTCGACAGTCGCACAGGTTGTAAACACACTTAAAAAGTACGATGCCATGAAATATTCCGTCGTTGTTTCCGCATCGGCAAGCGAACCCGCACCTTTCCAGTATATCGCTCCATATTCGGGAACGGCTATGGCTGAATACTTCATGTCAAAGGGAAAAGACGTTCTTATAGTTTATGATGATTTGTCAAAGCACGCCGTTGCTTACCGTGCAATGTCGCTTCTGCTCCACAGACCGCCGGGACGTGAGGCATATCCGGGTGACGTTTTCTATCTGCACTCACGACTTCTCGAACGCTCCAGCCGTCTTGATGACGCACACGGCGGCGGTTCTCTTACCGCACTCCCCATTATTGAAACACTCGCAGGTGATATTTCGGCATATATCCCGACAAACGTTATTTCAATCACGGACGGACAGATTTTCCTTGAAAGCGAACTCTTCAATTCAGGTTTGAGACCTGCTGTCAACTATGGTCTTTCCGTATCACGTGTAGGCGGTGCGGCACAGACCAAAGCAATGAAAAAGGCTTCGGGTAATCTCCGTATAGATTTGGCACAGTTCAAGGAAATGGAAATCTTCACACAGTTTTCTTCCGAACTCGACAAAGCCACAACCGACCTGCTTAATCACGGTCGTATGCTTACCGAACTCCTCAAACAGCCGTTGTACAATCCTCTCCCCCACTATGAACAGGTTATACTGCTTTATGTGGCACAGCATGGATTTCTTGACGACATTCCGTTAAAGGAAATAAAAAAATACTGTTCGGAACTTATGAACTACTTCAGAAGCTACGGTCAGGATATCATTGAGGAAATCGAGGAAAATAAAGTCCTTACAGATGACCTTGCGGAAAGAATCGAAAGATTAGCTACAGCTTTCGAGGAATAAAGGGAGGTTTTTCATATTGGCTAATATAAGGGAAATACGTGAACGTATCGCAAGTATAAAGCAGATACTCAAAATCACAAACGCCATGTACCTCATTTCTTCGTCGAAACTCAAAAAAGCAAGAAAGTCACTTGATGCCACAATGCCGTATTTTGAAAAGTTACAGACTACTATCGAGAGTATCCTTGAACATACCCCGCACACACGTCAGTTTTACTTTGACAAGAGACAGAACGTCCCCGACGAAAAGCGTAAAAAGGGATATATAGTCATTACGGCTGACAAAGGTCTGTGCGGAAGCTACAATCATAATATTCTCAAATATACGGAGCAGGAACTCGCCAAAACACCCGATACCGATAACTGTTATCTCTTTATAATGGGTCAGGTCGGCAGAATGTACTTTCAGAACAGAGCCGCAAAAAAAGCATCTGTGGACGGTGAATTTCTCTATACAACCCAGAACCCCACGCTTTACAGGGCAAGGGAAATAGCTGAACTCGTACTCGAAAAATTTGAAGAAAAAGAACTGGACGAAGTATATCTCATTTATACGGATATGATAAATTCAGGTCAGTATGAACCGAAAACCGTCCAGCTTCTGCCGTTCAGCCGTCGTCATTTCGGCAAGACGGCAGACGGTACTATGAAAAAACTGCCGAAAGCGTCGTTTGTTCCGTCACCTGAGGAAGTTATGGCGTATCTTATACCAAACTACGCAAAAGGCTTTATATACGGTGCAATGGTTGAGGCGTTCTGCTGTGAACAGCAGGCACGTATGACCGCTATGGACGCAGCAACAAACAGTGCCAGAGACATGATAAAAGATTTGTCGCTCCTCTACAACAGGGCAAGACAGGCTGCAATTACACAGGAAATTACGGAAGTTGTCAGCGGAGCAAACGGACTGGAATAATTCGGAAAGGAGTTTGTGTAACAATTGGAAAAAGGAAGAATAACACAGGTTACAGGACCTGTTATAGACGTTGAATTTCCGTCAGGTAAACTCCCTATGATAAGAGACGCACTGACCGTTGATATCGACGGAAAAAAACGTGTAATGGAAGTTGCACAGCACATGGGAAATCATGTTGTACGCTGTATCATGCTTGCAACAAGCGAGGGAATCAGCAGAAACATGGAAGTAACTCCGACAGGTTCATGTATAAAAGTTCCGGTCGGTGAAAAAACGCTCGGCAGAATGTTCAACGTACTCGGTGAACCTATCGACAAAAAAGGTGAAACGGGAGCAGAAGAACAGTGGGAAATTCACAGAAAAGCCCCGACTTTTCAGGAACAGAGTCCCGTTGTTGAAATTCTCGAAACGGGCATAAAAGTAATAGACCTTATCGCACCTTACGCAAAAGGCGGTAAAATCGGTCTTTTCGGCGGTGCAGGCGTGGGAAAAACCGTTCTTATTCAGGAACTTATAAGAAATATCGCTACAGAACACGGCGGTTACTCAATCTTCACGGGTGTCGGAGAACGTTCACGTGAGGGTAATGACCTCTGGAACGAAATGCAGGAATCAGGCGTTATAAACAAAACCGCCCTTGTTTTCGGACAGATGAACGAACCACCGGGTTCACGTATGAGAGTGGCACAGACGGGACTTACTATGGCGGAGTACTTCCGTGACCGTGAACACAAGGACGTACTTTTATTTATTGACAATATTTTCAGATATGTTCAGGCAGGTTCGGAAGTCTCGGCACTTCTCGGACGTATGCCGTCTGCGGTTGGCTATCAGCCTACACTTGCTACGGAAGTAGGCGAACTTCAGGAACGTATAACGTATACCAAAAACGGCTCTATCACGTCAGTACAGGCTGTTTACGTTCCTGCGGACGATTTGACAGACCCTGCACCTGCCATAACTTTCGCACATCTTGATGCTACAACCGTACTTTCACGTAAAATTGTTGAACAAGGCATATATCCTGCCGTTGACCCTCTTGAATCAAATTCACGTATTCTTGAACCCGAAATAGTCGGTGAAGAACACTACTCGGTTGCAAGACGTACACAGGAACTTCTACAGAAGTACAAGGAATTACAGGACATCATTGGCATTCTCGGCATGGAAGAACTCGACGAAGCCGACAAGCTCGCTGTTTACCGTGCAAGAAAAATACAGAAATTCCTTTCACAGCCTTTCAACGTTGCGGAGAACTTCACGGGTCTTAAAGGCAAATACGTTCCCCTCAAAGACACTATCGAAGGCTTTAATGCAATCATAGAGGGCGATATGGACAAGTACCCCGAATCCGCTTTCCTTATGGCAGGCACTCTTGATGACGTTATAGCTAAGGCAAAACAGATTTCGGACTAAAGGAGGTCTTTCAATGGCTAAATCCTTTCATCTCGAAATTATCGCTTCCGACAGGGTTTTCTATCAGGGCGAATGTGAACATCTCGTCATTACCGCAATAGACGGTCTTATAGGCATTATGTACGGTCATGAACCGTTAGTCACTTCCCTGCCGACAGGTGAACTGAAATATATGGTTGACGGTGAATGGCACTATGCCGCAATTTCCGAGGGATTTATAGAAGTTATGCCCGAATCGTCAATAATTCTTGCGGATTCATGTGAACTTCCCGAAGAAATTGACATAAAACGTGCGGAGGAAGCAAGGGAACGTGCAGAAGAAAAAATGCGTCAGAAACAGAGTATAATGGAATATTATCACACTCAGGCGGCTCTCAACAGAGCTATGAACAGACTGAAACTGTCACAGAAACACTTTAAATAATCCCAATTTTCCCCTGTCCTTACGGGCGGGGAAAATTTTTATCGTAATTCACAAGAATCAGTACATAAATTTTGCAGAGATACTTGACTTTTCTGTAAAAATATAGTACAATATTAATAATTGTCAGACAGACAGAACAAAAATATTTTAGGAGGCATGGCTGTGAAAAAGATTGGAAAATCTACTTTCTTCATTGTTGTTGCTTTTATCCTGCTGTTTTCTGTATCATCTGCCATAGGTCTTGACTATGTATATGGCGATAATACTAAAACCGTTATCAAGGGCGTTGACGATATCCGTCTTGGTATTGATATCAAGGGCGGTGTTGACGTTACATTTGCACCTGCGGACGATGCTGACGCTACAGAGGCTCAGCTCAAAGCAGCTACTGCAATTATTGATACCAGACTTTCGGCTCTCGGTATCACTGATAGCGAAGTGTACAGCGACGAAAAAAGTGACAGAATTATTGTACGTTTTCCCTGGCAGGCGGGTGAAAGCGATTTCGACCCCTCAGCGTCCGTCAAGGAACTCGGTGAAATGGCAAGTCTTACTTTCCGCAAGGGAACAGACTCCGAAACCGACGACGAGGGAAACACTGTCCCGACAGGTGAAATAGTTCTTGAGGGCGGAGACGTTGCCGAAGCAAAAGCGGTATACCGTCCGAACGACAGTTCAGGCGAATATGAAAACTTAATCGAACTTACTCTCAATGATTCGGGTAAGGACAAGTTTGCAGATGCTACCGCAGAACTCGCAGGAACGGGTACACCTATATCAATATGGATGGACAACACTATGATTTCCGCTCCGTCCGTAAACAGTGCCATTACAGACGGCAGTGCAGTTATTACAGGTAATTTCACCGAAGAATCGGCAAACAAACTTGCCAACCAGATTAATTCGGGTGCATTGCCTTTCAAACTCGAAACAACAAGTTTCAAGACAATCGACCCCACTATGGGTGAGGGTTCACTTGACGCAATTCTACTTGCCGCACTTATCGCATTCATATTCATTGCAATATACATGATTGTTCTTTACCGTCTGCCCGGTGTTGTTGCAGTAATTGCACTCTGCGGACAGATTACAGGAAGTATTGCCGTTGTTTCGGGCTGGTTCGGATTCATGAACGGCTCTACACTTACTATCCCAGGTATAGCAGGTATAATTCTTGCCGTCGGTATGGGTGTTGACGCAAACATCATCACGGGCGAACGTATAAAGGAAGAAATACAGTCGGGAAAATCACTTGATTCCGCTATAAAGGTAGCATACAAGAGAGCATTTTCCGCTATCCTTGACGGTAATATAACAAACGTCATCATTGCTGTAATACTCATGGGTGCATTCGGTGTACCGTCAAGTTTCTTCTCAAAGATTCTCAACAAAACAATATTCTTCATGTTCGGTGCAACCGCTGAGGGCGTTGTATACTCTTTCGGTATAACTCTCCTCGCAGGTGTTGTACTTAACTTCATAATGGGCGTATTTGCTTCCAGACTTATGGTCACATCACTTTCAAAGTTCAAATGTTTCCAGAACAGGAAGTTATACGGCTATAAGGAAAATAAAACAGAGGCAAAGACTTATGATTTCTGTTCAAAGAAAAAAATGATTTTCGGTATTCTTATCGGTGTGGTTGTTGTCTTTGCAGGCGGACTCATCGCAAGAGGTGCAAACTTCGCACTTGAATTCAGTGGCGGTACAATGCTTACTTACGACTATACGGGTGAAATCAATACAAATGATGCCGAAAGCGTTATAAAGGACATTGTAAACGTTCCTGTAAGTGTCAGAAAGGGCGAAAGCATAGATTCCGACGGCAAGCAGATTATTGTTTCGTTTACTTCTGAAGAAAGTCTTAACGCCGACAGACAGGTTGAACTTACAGAAGCACTTCAGGCAAAATTCCCCGACAGTAACGTATCTCTCTTTGATTCAACTGACGTAAGCCCATCTTCAGGACGTGAATTTCTTCTGAAATGCCTCATTGCAGTAATCTTTGCGGCAATCATAGTTATCATATA
>JAGAQS010000006.1 GCA_017622635.1 Ruminococcus sp.
CGTTCGGATAATCTTCGTCATTCATACAGCCTCTGATGTCATAAAGTGCCTGCTGAATAAATTCATAGCTTGCCGGAGTCTTTTCGTTATTTTTCCAGATAAGCTTTTTCACTTCTGCCCATTTCATATCAGACATTTTTTCACCTCTTTTCAATTTTTTACCCTGACTCTGCGTTTTTGCGGACTTGTCACCGCCGGTTTTCCGGTCGCATTAAGGCAGGGGAACGGATTCCCCTGTATTTCAGATTTTTTCAAGTGTTCTGACTGTTCCGGTGTGTCTGTTTACGACTCTGATTTCCGACTTGTTCTCTGTCATCACAAGCCAGTCACGGAAATTGAATCCGTATTTTTCAAGAAGTCTGCACTGCTTTCTGGTAGGCTTTCTGGCGTTGTTGTGTTTCATTTCAGACCTCCATGTCCATGAATTTTGCCATTGCCACAAGTCCGGCGTAGGTGTAATTTTCGTTGTCGTAGGCGTTTGAAAACAGATTTATTGCACCTCTGAGAGCCTGCGGAGTACGTGCGATACGGTGCAGGAAATCGATTTCTGCATCCATGTTTTCAGCCTCTAAAATCGGAAAAATTTTACAGATATCGTCACGTCGGATTTCGGTATTTCTGTAGATTTTACGCTGTTTTGTGCGGTTTGAAATCTGTGCGAACTCAGCTTTTTTACCGCCCATGCGTGTTATGGTTTCGGCGTTGCCTATGAAACAGATTCCGAGTGTCTGTCCCTTGTCGTTGAAGTAGTCCGAAAAACTTCTGAGTACCTCGATTGCCTTGACTGTAAGGTGCTGTGCCTCGTCAAAAATCAGTACTTTTCCGTCTGAAAGTTTACTTGCAATCGAGTGCCAGAGTTCGTTGTTGGACTTTTCCTGACCTGCACCGATGCGGTCAGCTATGGTTTTCAGAAGACTTTTTGTATTGGTCAAACAGGGATTTATGGTTATCAGAAAGCTGTTTGAAGGGTTGTCCGTCACGAATTTCTGTGCGGCTTTGGTCTTTCCGATTCCCGCATCACCGCATACAACCGCAAGACCGCCTTTTTTCTGACATATCGAAATCGTGGCATAGACCTGTTCCGAAATGCTTGTCGGGGCGTATCCGACTTCTGAGTATGTAAGCTGTGCCTTTTCCTTGACTCCGAAATATCCTGCGAGAGTATCGAATATTTTCTGCGGATTTGCGGCATACTTGCCGTTCCTGAGCTGCGAGAGTGCTGTTCCGGACACGCCGATAAGCTGTCCGACGGCGTTCTGACTGAGGTTTTTTTCCTTTTTCAGAGCCTCCACTTTTTCAAGAAGCTCCAGCTGTTCACTTGTATACATCATTTATTTCTCCTTGATTCTGCATTTTTTATCATCCGTCCGAGGTCAATCGTAACATCTTCCGCACCGACCGCCATACGTTCTTCCAATGGCTCTTCGTTCACAATGACAGGAACTATACGTTTTGGCATATTTATCCGGAAATCTTCACTCTGAAACTTCCGGACGGTCATATC
>JAGAQS010000287.1 GCA_017622635.1 Ruminococcus sp.
AAATTCAAAGAAGATACCGCTTGTTTCACTGGGTAACTTAAATTTGCAGGATATTTCATATGACGTTGAAAAAAACAAAATAAAACCATATTATAAAAGGTCGGAAGAAATATGTTTTTTTCTTATAAAAGTGTGGTTGTTTTCACTGATAGGTACAATAGGCTGTATTATTACTCTCATAATAGACAAAGTTAATCGGAATAGATTCATTGTAAGTTACAAGGGATATATTATCGCAACTTCAATCTTCAATATTCCGACTGCCTTATTTATTATTGTTTATATATATTGTGCATTCGGAACGTCGTTGTCTATAGAGGACTTTTTTATAATTTTTCATACTATAATTAATATGGGCGTACTTATGCATTTTATCAGGCTTGAAAAAAAACTGCGTATAAAAAAATACAATGCAGAAAGTCTTGACATTTCCGAAAAAATGTGATATATTATTTACATACAGACAAAGAGGTTGCTATTATGTAACCTCTTTTTTTATTTTTAGTTTGTTTAAATCTTGACAAAGTATATAATTTGTTGTACAATAAAATCAGTAATACTGAAAGGAATGATTAAAAATGGGTTTAACCCTTACTGAAAAAATACTTAAAGCTCACCTCGTTGACGGTGAATACGTAAAGGGTCAGGAAATCGGTATCCGCATTGACCAGACTCTTACTCAGGACGCTACAGGTACTATGGCTTACCTCGAATTTGAGGCTATCGGCGTACCACGTGTAAAAACAGAACGTTCAGTTGCGTATATCGACCACAACACCCTCCAGAACGGTTTTGAAAATGCCGACGACCACAGATTTATCGGCAGTGTTGCCAAAAAGCACGGCATTTATTTCTCACGTCCCGGAAACGGTATCTGTCATCAGGTTCACCTCGAAAGATTTGGTATCCCCGGTAAAACTCTTATCGGTTCTGACAGCCACACACCAACAGGCGGTGGTATCGGTATGATTGCTATCGGAGCAGGCGGTCTTGACGTTGCTGTTGCAATGGGTGGTGGTGCTTACTATATTACCTGTCCGAAAGTCGTAAAAGTTGAACTTACAGGAAAACTTCGTCCGTGGGTAGCCGCAAAGGACGTTATTCTTGAAGTACTCAGAAGACTTTCAGTCAAGGGCGGTGTAGGAAAGGTTATTGAATACTGTGGCGAGGGCGTTAAAACTCTCTCTGTTCCCGAACGTGCCACAATTACAAACATGGGTGCGGAACTCGGTGCAACTACTTCAATTTTCCCGTCTGACGAAATCACAAAGCAGTTTTTAAAGGCACAGTGCCGTGAAGAAGTATGGACTCCGCTTTCTGCTGACGAAGATGCAGTTTATGACGAAGAATTAACAATCAACCTCAGTGAACTTGTTCCGCTTGCTGCCTGTCCGCACTCTCCCGACAACGTCAAGAGCGTTGAAGAAATCGGCAGACTTAAAGTTGACCAGGTTTGTATAGGTTCTTGTACAAACTCATCACTTCTCGATATGCTCAAAGTTGCATACATCTTAAAGGGCAAGACAGTTAATCCTGATGTTTCACTTTCAATCGCTCCCGGTTCCAAGCAGGTTCTCAATATGCTCGCACAGAACGGTGCATTGTCAGACCTTATTGAAGCAGGTGCGAGAATACTTGAAAGTGCGTGCGGTCCTTGTATCGGTATGGGACAGTCACCTAATTCAAAGGGTATTTCCCTCCGTACTTTCAACAGAAACTTTGAGGGACGTTCAGGAACAAAGGACGGTCAGATTTACCTTGTATCTCCTGAAATGGCTGCCGTTTCAGCACTTACAGGTTATCTTACAGACCCACGTGAACTCGGTGATATGCCTGAATTCAAGCTCCCCGAAATCTTTACAATCAACGACAATATGGTTGTTCCGCCTGCTCCTGCTGAGGAAATGGACAGTGTTGAAATTCTCAGAGGACCAAACATAAAGCCTTATCCTGAGACTGCTCCTCTCCTTGAAACTATTGACGCACCTGTTTCACTCAAAGTCGGCGACAACATCACTACAGACCACATTATGCCTGCGGGTGCAAAGATACTTCCCTACCGCTCCAATGTACCTTATCTTTCAAAATTCTGCTTCGGTGTCTGCGATACATCGTTCCCTGA
>JAGAQS010000288.1 GCA_017622635.1 Ruminococcus sp.
CAACACCCGACGACACAAAATATACCCTTACTTTTAAAGACTTCGACGGAAACACAATGGAAACCATGGAAGTAAGTCCCGACGAAAAAATTGACTATTCAAAAATTGATACTTCGTCACTTCACACTCACATTGATACCTATACGGAACAGGCTTTCTATATGTGGAGTACAACGCCTGAATATATCAATTCAGACACCGTTATAGATGCCCTCTACAAAAAGGCGACAATTTCCGTTGACAGTCTGCCCACTGTAACAGAATATCATTCAAAAGACGGTGACGTTTCACTTGACGGTCTTTCCGTTTCAATCAGACTCGACATTCAGACACCCGTTACCGACGAAAACGGTGACTACTTTATTTCTTCACAGACAGAAAATATAACATCAAGCTGTTATGCGGAAGTGTCTTCACTTGCTGAACTCTTTGCAGACGGAAACACAGCATCTGTAAATGTATTCCCACCCGGTGACGACAAAGCTATAGTAACATACGATATAACTTTGATTGACGAACCCGTTGAAACAAAATACACACTTACCTTTACCGACTTCGACGGAAAAACACTGGAAACTATGGAAGTAAGTCCCGACGAAAAAATTGACTATTCAAAAATTGATACTTCATCACTCAGTACCCGACCCGATACAAATACAAAACAAGACTTCTATATGTGGAGCGAAACACCTGAATATATAGATTCAGATACCGTTATAAATGCCCTCTACAAAAAATCAACCGTTTCAGTTGACAGCCTGCCCACCACAACCGAATACACCGTAAAAGACGGTGACGTTTTACTTGACGGTCTTTCCGTCTCCATAAAAACAGACACACAGACACCCGAAAAAGACAAAAACGGAAATTATATAATCCTGTCAGATACGGAAGATATAACGGCGGACTGTTATGCGGAAGTTCCTTCACTCGCTGAACTTTTCAAAGACGGAAACACAGCGTCCGTAAAAATATTATCTTCCAAATGTGACCAACCTGTAACAACATATGATATAAATTTCAAAGAACCCGTTGTAACAAAATATACACTTACCTTTACCGACTTCGACGGAAAAACATTGGAAACTATGGAAGTAAGTTCCGACGAAAAAATCGACTATTCAAAAATTGATACCTCATCACTCCATACTCACCCCGATATATATACGGAACAGGCTTTCTGTATGTGGAGTGCAACACCTGAATATATAGATTCAGACACGGTTATAAATGCCCTCTACAAAAAAGCCACAATCTCCGTTGACGGTGTGCCGAAAAAAACAGAATATTATACAAGTACAGGCGACGTTTCACTTGACGGTCTTTCAGTTTCAATAAAAACAGAAAAGCAGACACCCGAAAAAGACAAAAATAATAATTATATAATTTTGTCAGATACAGAAAATATAACTTCAAGTTGTTATGCGGAAGTTACTTCACTCGCTGAACTTTTCAAAGACGGAAAAAATGCTGTTGTAAACGTAATTCCGTTAGGCGACGACAAACCCCTTGTAACATATGAAATAACCCTTTTTGACGAACTCGGCGATATAAACAACGACGGTCTTGTTGATTCTGTTGATTCAACTTTTGTACTTAAAGCTTACGCCGATATGTCGGCACACGGAAGTATGACGCTTGACGAAAATCAGGTTAAAATATGTGATGTAAACAGAGACGGTCTTGTTGACGCTGTTGACGCAACGGCTATTCTCATATATTACGCACAGATGTCAACAGGACGTACTCCCGTATGGGAAGAAATCGTCCCTGCTCTCACACAAAACTGATTTTTTTGAATTTTTTTGATTTTCCTATTGAAATTATCACGGGTTTGTTGTATAATTATATGGTAATATTTTACGAAAATTTTTTAAGGAGTGTTTTTTAAAATGTACAATGATTTAATGGATTCAATCGGCTTTGTGTCAGAATACGACAGCGAAGTCGGTGAGGCTATGGCTCAGGAACTCGCACGCCAGCAGAGAAATCTTGAACTTATCGCAAGTGAACATATAGTTTCACCTGCCGTTATGGCTGCAATGGGTTCTGTTCTCACAAACAAATACGCAGAGGGTTACCCCGGTAAACGTTATTACGGTGGTTGTCAGTGCGTTGACGTTGTTGAACAGATTGCAATTGAACGTGCTAAAAAGCTTTTCGGTGCAAAGTTCGCAAACGTTCAGCCACATTCAGGTGCACAGGCTAACACTGCCGCATATTTCGCAGTTCTCAAACCCGGTGATACAGTTCTTGGTATGAGCCTCGCAGACGGCGGACACTTAACACACGGTTCACCCGTAAACCTCTCAGGTAAATACTTTAACTTCGTTTCTTACGGTCTCGACGACGAAACAGAAGTTATAAACTATGATACGGTTCAAAAACTCGCAGAAGAACACAGACCGAAACTCATTGTTGCAGGTGCACGTGCTTACCCGAGAGCTATCGACTTCAAGAGACTTTCGGAAATTGCAAAATCCGTTGACGCTCTGTTAATGGTTGACATGGCACATATCGCAGGTCTTGTTGCCGCAGGTGTTCACCAGTCACCCGTTCCCTATGCAGACATCACAACAACTACTACACACAAGACTTTAAGAGGTCCTCGTGGTGGTCTTATCCTCACAAACGACGAAGCTCTTGCAAAGAAGATAAATTCCGCTATATTCCCCGGTACTCAGGGCGGTCCTCTCATGCACACAATAGCTGCAAAGGCCGTATGTTTCGGCGAGGCACTCAAACCTGAATTCAAGGAATATCAGCAGAAAATCGTTGAAAACGCAAAGGCTCTTTCAGAAGGACTTCTCAAGAGAGGTTTCAACCTCGTTTCAGGCGGTACGGACAACCACCTCATGCTTGTTGACCTCCGTCCGTTCAACATCACAGGCAAGGAACTTGAACACCGTCTTGACGAAGTATACATCACGGTAAATAAGAACGCTATCCACAACGATCCCGAAAAGCCTTTCGTAACAAGCGGTATCAGAATCGGTACACCTGCTGTTACAACAAGAGGTCTGGGCGTTGAGGAAATGGAAAAAATCGCTGAATACATCTATCTCTGTGCTACAGACTTTGAAAACAAGGCTGACG
>JAGAQS010000289.1 GCA_017622635.1 Ruminococcus sp.
CTGTAGGACTCCAGAACCCCGGTATAGACCATTTTGTGAATAAGGAACTCCCTTACCTGCTTGAAAAAAATACCGTCATACTTGCAAATATAGCAGGTTCGACCGTTGACGAATGTGTACAGGTTGCGGAAAAGCTTTAACCCACAGACGTTCATATGATTGAACTGAATATATCATGTCCGAACGTAAAGCAGGGTGGTGCGGCATTCGGTACAAGCTGTGATATGGCTGCGGAGGTTGTAAGACAGGTGAGAAAAGCCACGTCAAAACCGCTTGTTGTCAAGCTTTCACCTAATGTCACAAGTATAACTGATATTGCTAAAGCCGTTGAAGACGCAGGTGCGGACGCAGTTTCACTTATAAATACACTTCTCGGCATGAGAATTGATATAAATACACGTCGTCCGATTTTAAGAAACAATGTGGGCGGAATGAGCGGACCTGCCGTATTTCCTTTAGCTGTAAGAATGGTATGGCAGGTGGCAAACGCCGTAAAGATTCCCGTTATCGGAATGGGCGGAGTTTCAAGCGGACGTGACGCAGTGGAGCTTATGATGGCAGGTGCAAGTGCCGTGCAGGTCGGTGCTGCAATATTCACTGACCCTTACGCACCTGTAAGAATCGTTGACGAAATCAATGAATTTCTTGACAGTAAAAATATATCTTCTGTACGTGATATTATCGGTACAGTACAACCATGGTGACGTGATATGATAATAATGTCTGTTGATTTCGGTGATTCAAGAACGGGAATAGCCGTATGCGGTAAAAGTGAAATGATAGCTTCGCCCGTATGTGTCATATCGGAAAAAGATTTTAATAAATGTATAGAAAAAACCGCTGTCCTTGCGAAAGAACAGCGGGTGGAAGAAATAGTTGTCGGATATCCGAAGAATATGAACGGAACTATAGGCGAAAGAGCGGAGAAGTGCCGTCTGTTTTCGGAAGAACTTTCAAAGCTTGTTGACTGTCCCGTGAAACTGTGGGACGAACGCTGTACAACCGTTTCCGCACACAACATACTTAACGTTACCAATACGAGAGGTAAAAAGCGTAAGGCTGTTGTTGACGCTGTGGCGGCGGTTATAATTCTTGAGAGTTATCTCGGATACCGTCACAATAATGCTACATGATTACCGATTTTATATCGTCAAGCAGATGACCTGCGGCTTTTAACGTTTTTCCCGCATCTTTTTTGATGCTGTATTTTTTCACCGGTGTTGCTGTAGAAAGGGCATAACAGGCAAGTCCTGCTATTGCTCCCACAGCCGTACCTTTTGCAATTGATTTCTTATTCATATCAGTCTCCTTATACCGTTTTTACGGCTGACGGTAAGCCAATTAACCGAATTGTTTCGGTACATTAATATTTTCTGCCGTAAATCTTATATTATACATGGTGAAACAAAATGTCTAATCTTAACATTGTTCTTGTTGAGCCTCAGATTCCGCAGAATACGGGAAATATTTCCCGAACCTGTGCAGTGACGGGTGCAAGACTTCATCTTGTGCGACCGCTTGGCTTTGAGGTGACTGACAAACATCTTAAACGTGCAGGTCTTGACTACTGGGACAAGCTCGATATAACTTATTATAACGGTCTTGACGATTTCTTTGAAAAAAACAGGGGCGGAAA
>JAGAQS010000031.1 GCA_017622635.1 Ruminococcus sp.
ACCTGTACAAACGGTTCTTCCGAACTCATGACAAATATTTCAATGTCCGTTGTAAATATGCTGTACAACAGTCAGCTTATGAAATATGCAGGTCAGGACGGTGTGGCAACATACGGTGTAATCATGTATGTAAGCTTTATATTTGTAGCGATATTCATAGGTTTTTCAATCGGTTCAGCACCTATTGTCAGCTATAACTACGGTGCAAAAAATTCAGACGAACTTAAAAATATCTTCCGCAAAAGTATTTGCGTGATAACCTGTACCGCTGTTGCAATGACAGTACTTTCACAGGTTATAGCCTATCCGCTTGCAAAAATATTTGTCGGCTACAAACCCGAACTGTTCAGACTTACTATACACGCTTTCCGTATATATGCGATATCGTTCGTAATATCAGGCTTCAATATATACGGTTCGTCGTTCTTCACCGCACTCAACAACGGTATAGTATCGGCAGTGATTTCATTTCTCAGGACTCTTGTTTTCCAGATTGTAATGGTTATATTCATTCCTATGATTTTCGGTCTCAACGGTATATGGGTATCAATCATATTCGCTGAACTCCTTGCACTTTTTGTGACAGTTTTCTTTGTTTTCCGCAACAAATCCCGATACAGCTATATGTAAAAATTTTCATTTGCCTATCACATACTTACAATTGAAAACAGAAAATATATATGCTATAATTATATGTATCACAACATGAAAGGTGTGTATATATTGACTAAAAAACCCGAAAATATAATAAAACCCTCCCCCGTGAGAATAAATGCCCCTGTTGATTCGGGTCTCACTTCGGAACAGGTTAAAAAACGGCTTGAGGACGGTTTCAATAACAAACCCGTTGAATCACCGTCAAAAACAGTCAAGGAAATTATAAGCGAAAATGTCTTTACTTACTTCAATTTTATATTCCTGATTCTTGCGTGTCTGCTTATATTTGTAGGTTCTTACCGTGACATGACTTTTATTCCGATAATCGTCGCAAATACACTTATAGGTATCTTTCAGGAACTCCGTTCAAAAAGAACCCTTGACAAACTTACCATGCTTAATGCACCCGTTACAACCGTTATACGTGACGGCAAAGAAATGATCGTCCAGTCACAGCACCTCGTACTTGATGACATCGCAGTTTTCAAAGCAGGTAATCAGATAAGTGCGGACGCTGTTATAATTGACGGAAACGTCTCCGTAAACGAATCACTTCTTACCGGTGAATCCGACGAAATAGCAAAGGGAAGCGGTGACACGCTTATGTCGGGAAGTTTTGTTGTTTCAGGTACGTGCCGTGCAAGGCTTGAAAAAGTCGGCAGTGATTCATATATTTCACAGCTTACATTACAGGCTAAACGTTCAAGAAAAGGTGAACAGTCCGAAATGATACGTTCACTTAACAAAATCGTAAAAATAGCAGGCATCATAATTATACCCATAGGTATATTTATGTTTTACCAGCAGTACTTTATAAACGATATTCCCATGAAAGACAGTATTGAAGCGATGGTAGCCGCCGTTATAGGAATGGTTCCCGAAGGTCTTTTCCTTATTGCAAGTACCACCCTTGCAATAAGTGCAATGCGTCTTGCCTACGGAAAAGTACTTGTACATGATATGAAATGTATAGAGACGCTTGCACGTGTTGATGTTCTGTGCGTGGACAAGACTGGTACTATAACCGAAAACTCAATGAGCGTTACCGACGTTGTACCAATAATCAACGATATGTCAACAGACGAACTTCATGGACTTCTGAGTGACTTCACCGCCGCACAAGCGTCCGACAACGAAACAATGGCTTCCCTTAAAAATCATTTCCGCAGTCCTGCCGGAAGAAAACCAATAGGAAGAACGGGTTTCTCGTCAAAATACAAATACAGCAGTGTCACTTTTGAAAACGGTTCTTATATAATAGGTGCTCCCGATTTTATCATACAGGAACAGAACGATAAAATACGTCAGATTATTGAATCAAACAGCCGTAAGGGTCACAGGGTTCTTGCGTTCGGCAGGTACGGCGGTATTCCCGACGGTAAGGAACTGAAAGACGATTTTATACCAATATGTTTTATTATACTTTCAAATCCCATACGTGAAAACGCCGTTGAAACGTTTAAATTCTTTGCGGAACAGGGTGTTGAAATAAAAGTAATATCAGGTGACAACCCCGTTACCGTTTCGGAAGTCGCAAAACAGGCAGGCATTGAAAATGCAAAGAATTATATTGATGCTTCAACCCTCACCACCGACACCGCTATTTATGACGCTGTTCAGAGATATACGGTTTTCGGACGTGTTACCCCCGACCAGAAAAGAAAGTTTGTCAAGGCTCT
>JAGAQS010000290.1 GCA_017622635.1 Ruminococcus sp.
ACTTCACCGATATGTGCCTTTTCAAGCAGGAACATGCAAAGTCTTGACTGTCCGATACCGCCACCGATTGTGAGGGGGAGTGTGCCGTCCGCAATCATCTTGTGATAGTCGTACTTCATTCTGTCCTCTGCACCTGCTTCCGCAAGCTGTTTTGCAAGTGAATTTTCGTCAACACGGATACCCATTGAAGATATTTCAAGGGCATTGTCAAGAACGTCGTCCCACACGAAAATATCACCGTTAAGTGACCAGTCGTCATAGTCAGGAGCTCTGCCGTCATGTCTCTGACCGCTTGCAAGAAGTCCGCCAATCTGCATTATGAAAACGGTCTTGTGTTCTTTGGTTATAAGGCGTTCACGTTCTTTCGGTGTTTTGTCGGGGAACATATTTTCGAGTTCCTGAGTGGTGATAAAGAAAACGTCGTCACATACATTTCCTGCTATTACAGGGTAACGCAGACCGACTTTCCTTTTTACGTAAGAAACTGCCTTTACAACGCTTTTAACTGTTTCCTTGAGATAGTCAACGTTTCTCTGTTCACGTGTGATAACCTTTTCCCAGTCCCACTGGTCAACGAAAATAGAGTGAGTGTTGTCGGTATCGTCATCACGTCTTATAGCGTTCATGTCGGTGTAGATGCCCTCACCTGCATTATAGCCGTAACGGTAGAGTGCCATTCTTTTCCACTTTGCGAGTGACTGGACAACTTCTGCTTCACTTCCGCCGATTTCCTTGATAGTGAAATCAACTTTTCTTTCAACACCGTTGAGGTCGTCATTGATACCGCTTCCCTTTCTTACGATAAGGGGGGCGGACACACGGTCAAGGGTTAGTGCGAATGATAACGCCTGCTGAAAAACGTCTTTGATGTACTTGATAGCGTGCTGGGTTTCTCTGAGAGTAAGGGCGGATTTGTAGCCCTCTGGAATATACAGCGATTTTGACATAAAATACCATTCCTTTACTGTTTATTTAATCAGGGAACAGCGTCATTGATGTTCCCTGATGCTGTCATATTATTTCGGATAATAGAGAAATATTCCTTTTATCTGATACTGCCGACTGTTCTCGGATAAAGAATAACGTCACGTATATTTGACATACCTGTTGTATACATGATAAGTCTTTCAAAACCGAGACCGAAACCGCCGTGCGGTACAGAGCCGAATTTTCTGAGGTCAAGATAATCCGAATACAAATCAAGATTCATGTTTCTTTCGTTCATAGCGGCAACAAGTTTGTCGTAATCTGCTTCACGTTCACTGCCTCCGATAATTTCGCCTACTCCGGGAACAAGCAGGTCAACAGCCGCAACTGTTTTGCCGTCGGGATTCTGTTTCATGTAGAAAGACTTGATTTCTTTCGGATAGTCTGTAACGAAAACGGCTTTTTTGAAAACCTTTTCAGAAATATATCTTTCATGTTCTGTCTGTAAGTCACAGCCCCATTCAACAGGGTAAACGAAGTTCTCACCTGATTCCTGTAAGAGCTTTATAGCTTCGGTATAAGTCACCCTGCCGAAATCGTGTGAAATGAGTTCTTCAAGACGTGCAACAAGACCCTTTTCAAAATGTGCATCAAAGAATTTCATGTCGTCGGGGCAGGTGTCAAGAAGTTCACGGATAACGGTTTTAAGCATATCTTCGGCAATTTCTATAATGTCGTCAAGTTCGGCAAAAGCCACTTCGGGTTCGATGTGCCAGAATTCAGCGAGATGTTTCGGTGTGTTGCTGTTTTCAGCACGGAAACTTGGTCCGAACGTATAGATTTTACCCATAGCCATAGCAGCCACTTCACCTTCAAGCTGTCCCGAAACGGAAAGACCTGCACGTCTGCCGAAAAAGTCATTTGAATAATATTCTTCTTCGTTCTTGTATTCATTTGAATAGCCTATTGTTGTTACATTGAACATTTCGCCTGCACCCTCACAGTCACTGCCTGTGATAAGGGGAGTGTTTACATAGACATAGTTATTGCTCTGAAAATACTTGTGTATAGCAGAGGCAAGCACCGAACGTACACGCCATACGGCATTGAAAGTGTTTGTACGTCCTCTGAGGTGTGGCATTGAACGGAGATACTCCATTGAACAGCCTTTTTTCTGTAACGGATAGTCAGACGGACAAGCACCGAGAATCTCAATTCCCGACGGTACGGCGTTTATTTCAACAGTGTTGTTTCTTCCCTCAACAACAGTACCTGTTACTTTTACGGCAGTTCCGACACGTGGTTCTTTGTAATCAGCATCAGCGGACTTGTCAACGACTACCTGAATGTTTTTCAGTGAAGTTCCGTCGTTTACCTCAACAAATGCGACGCTCTTTGAGTTTCTCGAAGTACGCACCCAGCCACAGACTGTAATTTCCTTGCCTGTAAAGTCACTGCTGTTCAGAAGAGTTTTGATGTCAGTATGTTTCATAAAAAAATCTTTCCTTTCGTCTTTTAAATAAAAAATCCGTCCTGCAAAAAAATACAGGACGGGAATAAAAATTCTCGTGGTACCACCTGAATTACTGTATAAAAAAATACAGTCACTCTGTCCGTTTAACGCACGGAAAACGTTTCACCTACTTGCTTTACAGCTTTCAGGTCACTGCTCGGGAGTGTTATTCGCACGGTTTCTGATATGCGGATTTCAGCATTTTCCGCACTCTCTGGGAACGTCTTACCGTGTTACTTCTCTCCGTCAGGGCATTTACTTTAATTCATTCTAACATTTTTATCTGAATATGTCAATAGGAATTAAAATTAAAATTATTTTAATTATATTTTATGTTGTATTTGTTACAAAATTCAATTGCTGTGTTTTTTATGGTATAGTCAAGTTTAAGCCAGCAGAAATTTTTAATATGTTCGGGAATATCTTTATAAAAAGCCTCTGCAATACCACCTGCAACACAAGCCATAGTGTCTGCGTCACCACCGAGAGAAACTGCATTTCTGACTGCACTTTCATAGTCGTGAGAATCGAGAAATGCCACTATAGCAGGTGGAATACTGTAGTTTGTACTGCTGTCGAAAGAGTAATCAGGTTTTATATCTTCAACAGTATAGCTGAGGTCATACCGGAATTTTTTTGTCAGGTATTCATGTATGGAATTTTTGGTTTCGCCGTTGCGTGCCATGAATACAGCCATTGCAACCGCCTGTGTACCTCTTATAGCCTCTTTACAGTTGTGGGTGTAGTAACAGCTTGCTTTAGCCTGTAATAGAACCTGCTCTTCCGAGTTGTACGCATATCCGATAGGTACGGCACGCATAGCACCACCGTTGCCGTAACTTTTCTGTACTTTTATTGAATTACGTTCTTCCGCCCATTTTATAAACATCTGTCCGTATCCTGCGTGGCGGAAATATGAATAATACTGTTTATAATGGACGGCATATTCATATGCACGTTTTTTAAGCTGTTTTTTTGTAATATTTTCTCCGTTGTCGAGAATTGTCCTGCATACTGCTATGGTCATAACGCTGTCGTCTGTGAAAGTTGACTCTCTGCGTAACGGAAAATTATAATCTTTCGTACAGTGAACTTCATAGTAAGAACCTGTTATATCGCCATAAACTGCACCTAACATAAATATTCCTCTGCTTCCCTGAGCAGTTTTACGTCAACAAGTGCGTCAACAAGAGTACCATTTTCTTTATATTCTTCGGAGAAGATTTTTCCGTCTGTTCTTATTTTGTTTATGAAAGACGTTTTTTCATACGGAATTAAAAGTGTCATACGTTTTGCGGTTTCTGGAAGATTTTTCATGATACATTCAAGAAGTCTGTCAAAACCCGTCTGCTGTTTCGCACTGATTAAAACGGTTGTATCGTTTTCAAAAACGGTGTCCGTATAAGTTGAGATGTCGGCTTTGTTCATGACGTTAATCTGAGGAATGCCGTCGCAACCGAGTTCAGAAAGCAGACTGCGTGTAACTTCTGCCTGTTGCTCACGTTCGGGTGAAGAAATATCCTGAACGTTAAGAATTATGTCGGCACATGATGCCTCTTCAAGCGTTGACTTGAACGCCTCAACGAGATTGTGGGGGAGTCTGCGTATAAGTCCGACCGTATCAATCAGCATGACACTTCTGCCGTCGGGAAGTTCTATCGAACGGGAAGTTATATCGAGAGTTGCGAAAAGTTTGTTTTCGGCAAGTACTCCCGCATCTGTGAGGGCATTTAAAAGTGTGGATTTTCCGACGTTCGTATATCCGACAATCGCACAGCACAGTATGCCGTCTTTTTTCCTGCGTGAACGTGAAAAATCACGGTGTTTCTTGAGTTCCTCGAGTTCATTTTCAAGATATGAGATTCTTTTTCTTATGTGACGCTTATCCGTTTCAAGCTTTGTTTCACCCGGACCTCTTGTGCCGATACCACCGCCGAGTCTTGAAAGGGAAGTACCCATGCCCGTAAGACGTGGCAGACGGTATTTCTGCTGTGCAAGTTCAACCTGTAGTTTGCCTTCTTTTGTTCTTGCACGTTGTGCGAAAATGTCAAGTATAAGCGTTGTGCGGTCAATTACACGTACATCAAGTATTTTTTCTATATTACGCACCTGTACGCCCGTAAGTTCGTGGTCGAAAATGACAAGTTCAGCTTCAAGTACTTCGAGCTGTTCCTTTAATTCTTCGAGCCGTCCCGAACCCATACACGTTGCAGGGTCGTACGTCTGTTTTTTCTGTATGATTTCCCCGACAACCTCCGCATTTGCGGTCTGTGCGAGTTCAGCAAGTTCCTTTATTGAAACTTCTGCGTCAAATTCTCCCGTATCAACGCACGCAAGCACGGTTTTTACGGGAATATCGTCTGTTTTGTTTTCGTACATAAATTTACCTCATTGTTTTTCTGCAAGATTTCTGATTTCCTCCGCAGTGAAAATATATTCCTTTCCGCAGAAATGACAGCTTACAGATGTGTCTTTTCCCTCGTCGGCAATTGAAGAAAGTTCCTGTTTTCCGAGACTTATTAATATTTTTTCAGTACGTTCACGGCTACAGTCACATTTATAAACGGGTTCTGATTCGTCAAGCGGTTCAGGTTCAAGACCGTCAAGAAGTATACCTGCTATTTCTTCGGGAGTTGTACCGTCCGCAAGCATTGCCGATACAGGACGTAATTTTTTCAGATTATTTTCAATAACGTCAATGCACTTTTCGTCAGCAAAAGGCAACAGCTGTACAAGAAATCCGCCTGCTGATTTTACCGACAAATCGGGGTTTACAAGTACACCCAGACTGCAAACCGTCGGAATCTGTTCACTTGTTGCATAGTAACTTGCGATATCTTCGGCGATTTCTCCCGAAACAAGCGGAACAACTCCAACATATGGTTCTTTGAGTCCCAAATCCTTTACAACCGAAAGTGTACCGTTGTGACCTACCGCACCGCCTACATCAAGTTTGCCCTGTGCGTTAAGCGGAATTTCAACAACAGGATTATTCACACAGCTTTTTACATTGCCCATACTGTCGGAGACGGCAACAAGCTGACCCGTCTGACCGTCCGCATCAACACGGAGTGTTATACTGTCGTCTTTACCTTTGAGCATATAACCCATGAGGGACGCTCCTATTGTAAGTCTGCCCAAACCTGCCGTAACAACAGCGGAAGTTTTGTGTATTCTTTCTATTTCTGAAACAATGTCCTTAGCGTCAAGTACTGCCGCAAATGCCGAACCGTCGGCAGAAATTGCCCTGTATAATTTTCCCATTTCAAAAACCTTCTTTCATAAGTTTACATCTTGCCGTGTATATTATTCTCTGCGAAGTTTCCGACGGATATTCAAAAGTATCGTCGCCGTATTTTGCAACAATTTCAAAATGATTTTCGGCAAGAAGTTTTTCTATATCTTCCTCACTGTAAGCCTTTTCCGAAAAACTGTCGGAACTTCTTGAATAGAGACCGTTTTCCTCAAGTTCAAAAAATTCAAGATTCATTTTGACTTCGTCTGTATCTTTATTGAGGGAATTTTCCCATATACAGTATACATTGTCTGTTTCATATGTGAAAGTATTGTCGGCAAGGATTTTTCGGTGTTTGTAGAGAGTGTTGACATCAAATATAAAAAGTCCGTTATACTCTGAAAACAGCGATACTTTTTCAAAAACCTTTCTTACGTCGTCAATACATGAAAGGTGGTTTATACTGTCCAACGCACATATGGTTATGCCGATTGTACCGAACATATCTATATCACGCATATCCTGACATAAATACTGTATATTCAGTCCGCTTTCAAATTTCTTGTCCAAAGCTATGCCGAGCATTTCCTGTGAATTGTCAACACCTATAACGTCGTATCCGAGTTTTGCCATTTCTTCCGAAATACTGCCCGTACCGCACGCAAGGTCAAGCAGTATATTGTTATCGGCTGACCTGAATTTTTTTATTATTTCATTGAAATATTCCGCACGTTTTCTGTAGTCTATGTTTGCGGTGAGTTCGTCGTAATACCGTGCAAAAACATTGTAACCGCTCATTTTACGTTATCCTCCCGAAAAGCCGTTTAAAACAAGGGACGGAAAAAAACTCCGTCCCGATATATATTATTTATTGTCCTTGCCCTTACAGCACTTCTTGTACTTTTTACCGCTTCCGCACGGGCAGGGGTCATTGTCGCCGACCTTGTTGTTTTTTACGGTTTCGGAGAAACTGCCGTCACCCGAACCTGCGTTCGGAGCATCGGGCTTTGCAACCTGTTCACGCTGAGGTGCTTTGTTCTGCTGGAGTTTTACTGTGAGAAGCATACGGATAGTATCTTCACGGATTGACTCAACCATAGCGTCGAACATTTCAAAGCCCTCGTATCTGTATTCAATAACAGGGTTTTTCTGTCCGTATGAACGTAAGTTGATACCTTTTTTGAGTTCTTCCATATCGTCGATATGTGCCATCCATTTTGTATCAACAACTTTAAGAAGTATAACTCTTTCAAGTTCACGCATAACTTCCTCACCGTATTGTGCTTCCTTAGCCTGATAGATTTCACCTGCTTTTTCGTTGAGGGCATTTATAATGTCCTCTTTGCTTACTGAGGCAAGTTCGTCGTCCTCAAAAGTCAAATCTTCAGGACCGATAAGCCAGCCGAGGAAATGTTCTTTAAGACCGACAATATTCCAGTCGTCCTTAACGTCGTCGTCAGCAAGATAGCTGTTTACTGTTGAGGCGATGAGTTCTTCCATCATCTTGAGAATACTTTCATGTAAATCCTCACCGTCAAGAACCTGTGAACGCTGTTTATAGATAATTTCACGCTGTGTGTTCATAACATCGTCATAGTTCAGAACGTTCTTTCTGATACTGAAATTGTGACCCTCGACTTTTTTCTGTGAGGACTCAATAATTTTTGTAAGCATCTTGCTTTCGATAGGCATTGTTTCTTCAACGTTAAGGGTTTTCATCATATTTTCAAGTCGGTCACCTGCAAATATACGCATAAGGTCATCTTCAACGGAGAGGAAGAAACAGCTTTCACCAGGGTCACCCTGACGACCCGAACGACCTCTTAACTGGTTGTCAATACGGCGTGATTCGTGTCTTTCAGTACCGAGAATATATAAACCGCCCGCTTCTCTTACCGCAACGGCTTTTTCCTTTACTTCCTTGTTGAATTTGTCATAAAGTTCACGATAGAGTTTTCTTGCTTTTATAACTTCTTCGTCGTCGGTATCTGCAAAACCGATAGCGGCGGTAATAAGTTCTTCGGGCATTTCACGTTTTCTGAGTTCAGCCCTTGCAAGAAATTCAGCGTTACCGCCAAGCATGATATCAGTACCACGACCTGCCATGTTTGTTGCGAGTGTAACAGCACCGTATTTACCTGCCTGTGCAACGATTTCAGCTTCTTTTGCGTGCTGTTTTGCGTTAAGTACATTGTGCTTTATGCCTTTTCTTTTAAGCATTGCGGAAAGAAGTTCTGATTTTTCAATTGAAACAGTACCGACAAGTATAGGCTGTCCTTTTTCGTGACATTTTATAATCTGCTCAATTATAGCGGAATACTTGCCTTTTTCTGAACTGTAAATCTGGTCATTCTGGTCAATACGGATAACGGGCTTGTTTGTCGGGATAGAGATAACATCAAGCTTGTAAATTTCTTTAAATTCGTCCTCTTCCGTCATTGCAGTACCCGTCATACCTGAAAGTTTGTTGTAGAGACGGAAGAAATTCTGGAAAGTAATTGTAGCAAGTGTTTTGGATTCACTCTTTACCTTAACGCCTTCTTTTGCTTCAATAGCCTGATGCAGACCGTCGTTGAAACGTCTGCCCTCCATCATACGACCCGTGAACTCGTCAACAATGACGATTTCACCGTCTTTTACAACGTAGTCGATATCATTACGCATAACACCGTTAGCCTTGATAGCCTGATTGATGTGATGAAGAAGTGTTATATTGTCAGCGTCCATGAGGTTGTCAAGATTGAATACCTGTTCGGCTTTTTTTATACCACGCTGAGTAATTGTAGCAGTTTTAGCTTTTTCGTCGATAATATAATCAGCCGTTTCATTGATATCGTCCATATCTTCCTTGCTGTCCATTTCAACAACAGTTGTCGAAGTGAGAGTTTTTGCGAAACGGTCAACTATAGAATAAAGTTCAGTTGATTTATCGCCTTTACCCGAAATGATAAGCGGAGTACGTGCTTCGTCGATAAGAATCGAGTCAACCTCGTCGACGATTGCAAAGTTAGGTTCACGCTGAACACGTTCTTCCTTGTGTGTAACCATGTTGTCACGGAGATAGTCGAAACCGAGTTCGTTGTTTGTACCGTAAGTAACATCGCACTTATATGCTTCACGTCTCTGTGAATTGTTAAGACCGTGAAGAATACAGCCTACAGTAAGACCGAGCCAGCGGAGAACCTTTCCCATTTCTTCAGCCTGAGTTTTTGCGAGGTAGTCATTTACGGTAACTACGTGAACGCCTTTTCCTGAAAGTGCATTGAGGTATGATGCAACGCAGGCAACAAGAGTTTTACCTTCACCTGTTTTCATTTCGGCAATACGTCCCTGATGGAGAACTATTGCACCGATAATCTGAACGGGGTACGGTTTCTTTTCAAGTACACGCCATGCAGCTTCACGGACTGTTGCAAGAGCTTCGGGGAGTACGTCGTCAAGAGTTTCACCCGATTCAAGCCTGTCCTTAAATTCCTGAGTTTTTGCTTTAAGTTCAGCATCTGAAAGTTTCTGATATTCCTCGTCGAGTTCGAGGACTTTATTTTTAATAGGTTCAATACGCTTTAACTCTCTGTTTGAATAAGCGTTCGCACCGAAAATATTTTTGAATAAACCCATTTACTTACCGCCTTTACGAATTTTTAAGCCTGTATAAATACATATATTATATTTTACATCAAACAAGACAGTTTGTCAATACCTGAATTGCAAACAAAATGAACAGCGGTAAATATAATTAAAAAAAGAAAATATGTTCGTACATCTTTATTATTGCATTGTGTTGTGATATAATATTATTACGATATTTTCAGTTTGTGTATTGAAAGGAAATTTTATATGAATCGTTTCAGACTTCATTCAAAATATGCCCCCGCAGGTGACCAGCCACAGGCGATTGAAAGGCTTGTGAATGGTATTGAATCGGGAACAAAGGAACAGATTTTACTCGGTGTTACGGGTTCGGGAAAAACTTTCACAATGGCTAACGTTATAGCACGTGTGAACAAGCCTACACTTGTGCTTGCCCACAACAAAACTCTTGCAGCACAGCTGTGCACAGAGTTTAAGGAATTGTTCCCTGAAAATGCGGTGGAATATTTTGTATCCTACTATGACTACTATCAGCCGGAAGCATATATTCCGTCTACCGATGTTTATATCGAAAAAGACAGCGCTATAAA
>JAGAQS010000291.1 GCA_017622635.1 Ruminococcus sp.
GTACCACTGAATACCCTGAAGTGCTGCAATGGGTTTACCAAACTGAACTCTCTGATTTACATATGAAAGTGACTCATCAGTTTACGTCCTGCCATTGAAACGCCCTTTGAAATAAGCTGACTGTCGAGGTATGAAAACTCGGACGGATTTTCAACGGGTGTCATTCTTACGCAGTTCGTTCCCCTTATATATGGATAAGTTCCGCATATCTTGTATGATAAGTTTGATATGCCGTCCCACATATTTGAATTGTTTTTCACATAGATATAACTTGTTTCGGAATTGTCCTCATGTGTGACGTAAGGCAGTGTGTAGAAACTGTCCATAAGGGAATTTATTGATATATTTGTTTTCAGACC
The DNA here is from genome assembly GCA_017622635.1 of Ruminococcus sp. Taxonomy (GTDB): domain Bacteria; phylum Bacillota; class Clostridia; order Oscillospirales; family Ruminococcaceae; genus Ruminococcus. The sequence goes on from JAGAQS010000291.1 coordinate 360, forward strand.
GTATTCAATCTGATTCTGAATAAGCATTGACGTGAAACTTCTTGACGAAACAGAAATAATATTGCTTCCGTCCGAAGTGGTTACGGTAATATTATCGGCAAGACCGTGATGTATAAGTCTGTTGTCTATGAAGAACATAACTTCACTTATATTTTCAGGTTCATAGAAATCCGCTGAAATTTTAGCACCGAATGAAGTATAAGGCTGATATGCATCTTTTCTGAACGTAAATGAAAGAAGTTTTTCAAAAGCCGTTTCAGAACCGTTGATATTTTTTAAAACAACATAAGTATTCATGTTGCCTCCCCGTTTTTGAAATCGGCTTCTGTTGATATTACAGTGACAGTAGCCGAAATAAAATTATCATTGTTGTCGTCCGTAACAAATGACTGTACACGGCACTGACCGAAAACAATGTTTTTATATTCTATGCTGAATGTGCTGTTATTTTTCATAAGATTGTTTATGTTGACAAGAAAGCTGACAGGATTGTTTTCGTCGCATATACGTCCGCTGAACATAAGACGGACGGCTTTTTTTCCTGAATTTGTGAAAACCACATCACCCGAAACTGTATTGTTTTCTGAAAAATTCCTTGCCCTCGATGCTCTGAATTTCTCACAGTAAAGCGTGACACCGCCTATATTCACGGGTACTGATTCATGTATATTTATTATACTCATTCACTGCCCCTTTCAAACCTATTCATACCGCTTACAGAAAGATTTGCCGTAAGTATAAAGCGGTTTATATTTGAATCGTGTTTTATTGAAATTTTTCTCAACAGACAGTTTATTCCCGAAAATTTCATAACGGCAGGCTGAACGTTTTCCGAAAAATATTCATACAGTTTTTCCATGCGGTAATTTTCGGGAGCGGTGACACTTATGGCAATATCGGCTTTGTAAGGTACAAAAGCTGTAAATTCGGAATAAATAGGTGTCTGCAATTCAAAAGAGCCGACACTTACAACAGTAAAAAAGCCTCTGTTTTTCTTTTCGACAGAAACAGCGTCAAAACCACTGTAAACAGGATTTACACCATTCTGAGAAAGTTTTTCAATAATTTCCTTTACAATACCGTCAATCATGGTTTATTCCCCCGTTTCTCCCGAAAAACTCATAAACATGAATGTTTTCGGTTTTATAAGGTCATCACACATATTCATGTAATCACGCAGAAGTTTTTCGGAATATGCAAGAGCGGTATTTTGTGAAGCTGTCAGCATTTTTCCCGCAACGGTAAATTCAGCACGTTCACGGGCAGAATTAATCTGCTGTAAACGGTGGTTTGCTATCGATGCACAGAGAAAGTCAAGGCGTATATCTTCGTTGTTGGCTTCGGGAACAAGCATTTTTTCAACTTCCGAAACGGCAAGCGTTATAATGGGGGTATAGATTTCGGAAACGTCCTCACCCGAAAAGAGAGTAAAAAGAGTTTTTACAGATTCAATATTCATAATTGTTCTCCTATTTCATAGAAAATTCGTCAGCGGAAAAATTGTTTTCCTTTTCGGGCATAATCTGTACTTCAATGCCGTTTGGTGAAATACGTTTTTCAAAAGATTTTTTCAGTTCGATAAGCTGACGTGTATTCATGAACTCTGCCGAAGTCATGGCAGAATCAACGGCAGGTTTTCCGCCTGCAAAAAAAGCAAGTCTGCGTATATCACGTTTTATTTCGTCGCTGAACATTTTTACGTCACAGTCCGAAACATAATCTTCACCGTCACCGCCGAAACGTTTTGTAACGCCTGCATTGACCTGTGCAGGCACGGCAACGAAACTCCATTCATAAGCGTCGGTTATGTCGTTTAAAACGGTATGGCAGACCTGTTGGTTGTATTTTCTTCCGCCGACGTGTGAACATCTTCCTACCGACTTGTTGCAACCGCATATTGAGCATATTTTTCTTGCGGAACTGCACGAAATACTTACTTCTTTTTTTATACCGCCGTCAATTTCGGCAATAAGCGTATTGTTATCTTCTGTACGTATCATATATGCGTCTGCTTTCAGATACTTGTACGGTTTTCCGTATTTTGTCAGACGTTCATTGTCGGTAACTATTTCTGTATCAAAAATACGTGCATTCTGATTTGACGCAGTGGGGTTATGGTCGAATATACCCGTCTTGCCGACAAATTTTTCTGCAAGTGTTTCAAGTGATTCGTCCGAAAAACATTCATAGTCACGGTCTATATCGTTATCACAGAGAATAACGGGAAAAGTATAGACTTCTTCTTCCGTGAGAGGTTTACGTGTGAATTTATTTATTTTATCAAGTGTTTCCTGATTCATAGAAAAATATCCTTTCATTAAAATTCAGGGAGCATATTTTTCAATACACTCCCTGTGATATGTTTATGCTGTGATTTTAAGTACCTTTACGGCATCGGCGGTAATTTTTCTGAAACCGCAGGTAATTGACACTGTAATCTGGTCAAGCTGTCTGTCAATAAGCTTGTCTGTTTCCATAACAAGATTTGAACTTGTGATAAATTCAAGGGCAAAATTACGGTCTATGCCGATAATTGTATTATTGCTTACAGCGGAAGTCTTGACAAGTTCAGAACCGAAAGGCAGAATCATTTTACCGTTTGCATCGGCGGAAGTGTCTGAAAGCTGGTCCATAGCGACAATCTTTGAAGCTGATGAGGGAGACGCAATAATAGTATTCATATTGAAGTAATCAAAACTGCCGTAAAGTTCAGCGAGAGCGTTGTAGGTAAGAGCCGTGGCTGTAACGGAATCAGCGTCTGCCGCAAGGACGGACACGGCTTTCTTTACAACTGAAACGGCAAGTTTAACGCCGATACTTCTGAGCATAACACCGAATACATCAAGTCTCTGCTGACGTACAGCCTCATAAGATGCGTTGATAAGTCTGCCATACTTTGAAAGTACGGTAGCTGTTGTACTTTCCTTTACTGTAGCTGTCGGGAGAGTTGTAGCTTCGGCAGATGTGCTGTATTCGGCTGAATCGTCAATCACACAGCCGAGATACTGTGAACTTCCGCTTACTGTCTTAGCTGCACAGATTGAAGAAAGTACGGTTTCGTCAAAACCCTTTCTGATACAGCGTGTAACAAATTCAGGGAAGAGTACAGCCGTTTCTGTTGATGAGAAGAACTTTTCCACACGGTCGCAGTCAGAGCCTGCTATTCTGATATTGAAACGCTTTAACTGTCTTTCAAAAGCGTCAAGCTTTTCCATAGGAGTACCGCAGTAAGCAGAGGAGGGGTCAAGTTCCTCAAGTGCGGAAGTGAAAGATTTTTCGCTGAGATTGTAGAGACCCTTTTCAAGTTTTACATCATTGTACATATAAATATACCTCCATAATAATTTTAATTGAGATTTTCAAGACGCATTTCAATTTCTCTTGCCTGAGCGTTTTTGAGTCTTGCTTCGGCGAGAGCTGATTCGTCCTGTAAGTTGATGTTGTCCCATTCGACACTGCATACAGCGTCTGCACCTATGGAACACATAAAGGAATTTCCTATTTCACATATAACGGGAGTAAGCAGACGACGGTAATATTCAAGTTCAGAAGTAAGAATATCCGCCTGCTGAGATGACATTCTTTCCGTTGTATTCCAGTTGAGACCGAGAAGAAACGGCGGAATTGAAAGTTTTGCGATAATCTGTTCCATAAGCTGACGTACAGGCACATTTGTATCAAAAAGCTGGTTTTCCGCACCGATAACTTTAATATCAACGTCACCGACTGCCACGAAGTCCTTGACCTGTCCGTATTTGGCGGAGTTCATACCGTCCGCCCATTCTTTAGCAATCTGTACTGCCCTTTCACGTGAATATGCGAAATCTCCCGAATTCGACGGCGGTTTGTATGTAACGGCATAGCGTACATTGCCTGCACGGTCAAAATTCTGCCCTATACATTCGTAAATTCTCATAAGAATACTGCACAGAGCAGGTATGCCACGCAGAAGCGGACGACCGCCCGTAAGGGAAGCGTAAAGAATACGTTCGGGGTGAACAATGGTTTTAAGTGTATCGTCATTGTTTTTTACGGCATATTGTCTTATAAACGGATTTTTGCCCGAAGTTACACGGACTGCCGAAACGTCGCCATTCCACAGACCTGCTATTTGTTCTCCCGAAGAATCAATTGCTATTTCACCGACTGCACTGCCGTAAGTAAGCAGACTGTCAAGAAAGTTGTCGGTAAAATCATTGATAGACTTTCCTGTAAGACCTACGGGAATATTTTCAAGAAAGTCATCAAGACGCAACTGCAATCTCTCATCTGAACATACTACTTTGTAACCGCCCGTAAGACGTATAATTTTCATAAGTGCCGCATCAATAATGGGTACGGCGTTACGCAGACGGTCGTAAAGTTCTTTTTCAAACGGTTCTATTGCGGACGGCAGATTCATACTGCTCTGTGAATTTCTCTGTGCCGTAACCAGTTCAGGCACAGTTTTCGGAGCTGACTTTTTTTTAAAGAATTTCATTTTTCCTCCTTTAAAAATATTTGAACGGTGATTTTTTCTGTTTGTTTATCTTGATACGGACAGGGCGAAAAAATTGTCGTCTCCCTGTGAGTTTATCGTATCCATGACAAAATAACGCATATCGTCCATAGCGTGGTCATTTTCCTTGACAGGTACATCTGTTCCTGATTTTTCATTCCAGCGGTACAGCGAAAACTCTCTTATAATGTCCTTACAACTTTCATGAAAACGCAGTTTGTTTTGTTTAAGTGCAGTACTGACATGACGTATACCCGTGACTACATCGTTGTTGGCTTTTACCACTCTGAATTTACCGTGTCTGCGGATACACTCGATAAAACTTGAAGCAGACGGGTCAACGATAACCCTGCTTATATTATAATTGCCGGCAAGTTTTTCAAGAGCGGTATAGTGTTCTTCGTCTGTACGGGAAATGCCCTCTTTTTTTGAGGAATAATAGTACTCTTTTATTCTGTACCATACATTTTCGCTTAGTCCCCACAGACCGAAAGACGACGGATTGACCGTGCCGTAATCACATGATATAACGAAACGTTCGCACTTTACTTCTTCATTGTAAACATGATTTCCCCTGCTGAACATCGGATATACAATACCCTCCGACGCTGTCCATTTTCCAAGAACAAAACGCTCATAAAAAGCACCCGAATAAAGTCGCCTGTAACGGTTTTTGAGTTTCTGTGAAAGTGACGGGTTGTCGTCCATAGTAAAATGAACATACAGAGCGTGTTTTTCTTTGGATTTTTTAATCCACTCATTGTAAAACCAGTGACTCGGATTATCGGGATTACAGTTGAACCACATTTTAGAACCGTTTACAGAACACCTTGCGAGAGCCTGTTCCACGAATGAACGTGGCATTAAAGCTACTTCGTCAAGAAAAACGCCTGAAAGCGTCATGCCCTGAATAAGTGAGGCTGAACTTTCGTCTTTTCCTCCGAAAAGATAAAAACGGTTTGTTCTGCCTATAAAGGTAATATCAATGTAGTTTCTGCTTACTTTTTCGATACAGTTGAAGCCGTATTCTTTCAGTATGGGGATAAGCGGAGTTATAACATTCCTGCGGAGTGAAGTTACTGTTTTTCCGCATATTGCAAACGCACCGCCGTCAGATACAGCCGATGCCCAGAATATGAACCCCAGTGACATTGAAAGTGTTTTACCGCTTCTTACTGCACCGTCACATATAATTGCGTCATAATCAGCATACTTCGGATTTTTCCACCAGTTCATAGTAAGTTTCTGTTTTGATGAGAGCTTTTTAATCGTCAACAACTTCACCGTCCTCAGCCGAGTCGGAAAGAGCCTTGATTAAATCAGAAGCCTTGTCCCTGTCCGAAAAAGAGTTTTCCAGTTCAAAGAGTTTTTCGAGAGCTTTCAGCCTGTCGAAGAGTTTCACCTCAACGCCACCGCCTTTTACACGTTTTATTTCCGAAACGTTGAAAAGGTCAAGATGTTCAATTACATTCGGCGGAGGGAGTTCGTCGGCGAAAACAAGATAGACCGCATCGGAACAGTTTCCGAAAGCCAGACGCTTCAGACCTGCCGAAACGTTTCCGCTTTCTGAAAGAGTATTTTTCAGATGTGAAATTATTTTCCGACATTCTTCTGATTCAAGCATTTTTATGCCCTCTGTCAGTGCTTCTTCTCTGCTGAAACCTGCCCTTACTGCCGACTCCGTCACATCACCGAGAGTAACATAATAACAGCAGAAAGCATATTTTTTTGATTTTGGATTTCTGACAGACAATAATAAAAAACCTCCTTTCAGTTATGAACGAAATCACCGTTCATAATAGGTCTGAAAAGAGGCATCATTCAATGGAAAACCGTTGAATAAGGAAAAAATTTTTTTGAAGTTTGTATGTATGCACAAAAAAGTTGTTCAAAACTGTTTAATATCAACAATTTTCTGAAAAATATAATTATTTGAGTATTCTGTAAAATCCCTCCATAGCCGTTCTTCCTAAAGGCTTTATCTCACCACCGTTTACAAGCAGCATCAATCCATTTTCCGACAATAATATATCACACGTATAGTACCAGCAAATTCCGATTCTCACGGTATTTTTTCCATAATCTGTTAAAGCTTTAACAATTTCATCGTTATTAACTTCTGCTTTTACACTTTTGCAATCTGAAATATTGATAAAATAACAATCTTCCTTACTATATTTACTTGTTCTTTTATTGCTTATATAAAAATAATCATTCATACTGCCTTCCGTTGAACCTTCTAAACCACCGAACTCCTCAATAAAGCGTTTTTGTGGTTCAGTAAGATGAACATCTGCTTTTTCACATTCTTTGACAAGTTCGGAAATATCAATCTTTCTTCCCTCATACCAGCCTGCTTTTTGCAGTTTTTTGTACAAGTCACAATTCAGCTCATTAAATCTTTCTCCTGTCATAATAAACTCCTTTCGTGTTAAAACAGACCTGCAATAAAGGCTGTAGCGGTTGCGGAAAGTGCCACGACAATAAGAGGCAGATTAAAATAAGACAGTACAAAAGCCGTCACCGTTCCGACAACGGCGGTGACAATATTTCCCGTACTGTAAAAAATAGCGGGAATAGTCATGGCACTGAGAACGGCGTAGGGGATATAATATAAAAAACTTCTGAAAAAGCGTGACTTTATTTTTTTACGAAAAAAAGCAAAAGGAATCATGCGTATAAGATACGTAACACCTGCCATTACTGCAATATACAAAGCTATATTCATTGTTGTCCGTCCTCCGTGTCCTTTACGGGAAATAACAAAGCTCCCACAGCAGAAGCAACCACTGCACTTATAATCACGGCAAACCCCGACGATACAGCAGTAAGTACATATCTGAACAGAATACTTGTCAAAGCAGACAACACCACAACCAAAAGCACACTAAGCTGTTTGCGTGCAGGCGGTATAATAATAGCCATGAACATTCCGTAAAGAACGATACCCAGAGCATTTGAAATACTTTCGGGCAGTAACTGACCTGCCGCCGCACCGAGAGCCGTTCCCGTAATCCACCCGACTGCCGAAATAAGAATTATCCCGTACATATAGGCAGGAGTAAGTTTTTGTTTCTGTGCGGAACATACAGCAAAAATTTCGTCTGTTATACCGTATGACGCAACAAGTCTGTGAGGAAGTGAGAATTTCCCGTCAAGTTTCTGTGAAAGCGACAACGCCATAAGTGAATATCTTATGTTTATGGTAAGCTGTACAAGTATCATTTCAATAAGTGTACCGCCGACGGCAATTATGTCAACACCTGCCGCCTGTCCGGCAGAAGTAAGGTTTGTTGCGGAAATTGCGGTTGCGGCAAAAACGGATAAACCTGCACTTACGGCTTTTATTCCGAATCCAAATGAAACCGATAAATAACCGAGTGCAATAGGTATGCCATGTGACATACCACGAAAAAAATCTGACTTCAAATTAAAACGTTCCCTTCATTATGATATAGGAAAATTATAACATAATGTTCATATAACGTCAAGAATATATAAAAAAACTTTCCAGTTGTACAAACTTTGAACATCTGGACTGCTATAATATAATGGGATAGTATACGCTGTTTTACGAAAAAAAGCTATTTAAAAAAAGGCTTATAAATAAACCTGCCGTCCTTGTTTTTCTGAATTACTTCCTTTACATTTGTTCTGCCCGTAATATAATCTATGGAAACGCCGTAAAAGTCAGCCAGTGTTATAAGATGTTCAAGGGGGATTGTCTGAAAACCACGCTCATAACGTGAATAAACAGTCTGTTTTGTATTAAGAATTTCTGCAACCTGTGTCTGATTCATATCTTTATCTTCACGTAAATCCCTGAGCCTTTTAAAATACATAAAAATCATCTCCACTGTTTGTAGAATGTGCTGATTTTTCTGAAAAAAACCATACTTATATTGACTTTATCATATTTTAATGATATAATACAAGTGTTAGTACACAATAGTACTAACACTGTAAATTTTAGTACTTAACAGTTCTGAAAAATTTTCCAGTTATTAAAATTATGAACATCTGAAATGTTATAATGTATTTGTAAAGGGGAAATTTTTAAATATAAATATGGGAGGTGAAAATATGGAATACTTAATTGGATACTTAATTGGCGTACTTATATGGGCATTTATATGGGGATTCATAACAAAACACGTATCAGAAAGCAAAGGTTATGACGGTGGCTTCTGGTGGGGATTCTGGCTTGGTTTCATTGGTCTTATTGTAGTAGCCTGCAAACCTGTTAATCCAAATCCAAATCCAACTGTTGAATATTCAAGTGATAAAAAGAAAAGACAAAAACAACGGTATAAGGAGAGACAAAAACGGATTAAGCAGAAAAAGAAAAACAATCTTTTCAAATAAAATACTGGAGGTGAATTACGTGACAGCAGTAACATTTAATGAAAAAAATGAAAGAGACCGAAAAATTCTCCATGATATTGAAGAATATCAAAAGGAAAAAAAGCTTAGTCATCGTATCGACGCAGTACGCAATCTTTGTGAAATAGCTTTGGAAATCGAAAAAATAATGAAAGGATATAAATAATATGGGATACTTAATCGGCGTACTTATATGGGCATTAATATGGGGATTCATAACTAATCACGTATCAGAAAGTAAAGGCTATGATGGTGGTTTCTGGTGGGGATTCTGGCTTGGTTTTATTGGTCTTATTGTAGTAGCCTGCAA
>JAGAQS010000292.1 GCA_017622635.1 Ruminococcus sp.
CGGACGCATGGTGTCATTTTCCATACATTCAATGGTATTCCAGCCGAATTTACACGCACAATAGTCAGCAGACACCTTTGAACGTTTCAGATATTCTATGTCACGCTCATGAATATCCTTTTTTGATTCGTCACTGTTATAACGTGCAGTCATGAGTTTCTGACTTGTTTCAAGGTCTGAACGCAGATAAATAACGCTGTCGGGTTCGGGAATACCCATATACTTATACTCAAATTCAAAGAGCCAGTCAAGAAAAGCGTCCCATTCTTCACGCTGTAGCTTTGAACACTGGTGAACGGCGTTGGAAGTTGTGTAGCGGTCAGCGATAACTATTCCGCCGTTTTCATAGAAATTCTGCCATTCCGTCTTAAAGCTTGCGAAACGGTCAACCGCATAAAATGCCGACGCTGCATAGGGGTTTACGGAGTCGGCTTTTTTTCCGAAGTCTCCCCTGAGATACATCTTCACAAGAGACGACGACTGACTTGCATAATTCGGAAAACACACCATTTTTACCGATTTGCCTATACTTTCACAATATTCCTTTAACTTTACGGTCTGGGTATGTTTACCGCTGCCGTCAAGTCCCTCAATTACAATAAGTTTTCCTTTCATAAAAATATCTCCTTATATACCTATAATTTCACAGATTTCACCGTCAAGAACCTCACCGAACACAAACAGATTTTCGTCAACCGCCACTGTGTTCAGAATGTCCTTTTTCTCAACGCTGTGAAATTCTGCCACTGATTTGGCAGTGTCCTGAATTTCAGACGGAGTGAAATAACTGAATGCCAGTCTCATTGACGGCAGGATTTCAAGAAAATCATCGTATTCCATTTCTGTTATAAGACTGTCCGTCATTTGCAGGAAAGAATCGTCAGACAGAATAATATCACGTGCGGTACAGAAAAGACCCTTTAAAAACTCCGCACCCTTTTTCTTTATTTCGGTACTTCCCATAAGATAACCACGCATTGCAGTTTCAGCGTCTGTTCTGCGTGACCTGTCAAGAGCGTACAAAAGACCCGAAACAGCACCGTATACAGCAGGCTCTTTGTCGTCCGACTGTGCCATTACAATAAGTGCCTGCTCAAAGACGGGCATTTCAGAAGTAAGAATATTTCCCGTTATGCTGTACATACTTTTAAGAATAGAAATAAGTTCGTCCGCACGTTCAGATGCAACGTTTGCCATTGACGGCAGTGAAATTATAAGTTTTTCAAAACACTGCCTTATATAGTCAAGTGACGAAATGTCCGAAAAACCATATAACTCCTGTAAACTGTACAGCATTTCAAAAAAGCCGAGACCTTTTCCGACAGAAAAGAAGTCACCGTCTGCCGTAATAATTTCGTCCATAAGGTCAAGCTCTGTTTTTTTCAAGGTAATGCCCATAAGAAAACAGTCAACCGCAACCTGTGCCACAGATGAACAGTGCATTTCACTATGAAGTTTTCTGACTGCCATTGTACTGCACGCTTCCTCAATCGTAAAACCGTCTGTTGTGCGGTCAATAAGAGATGCGTCAACGTTGGGTGTTCTTTTGTAACGCCATTCCTCACGCACACGGCTTCTGCCCTTGTTTCTGTGCAGGTCAGGACCTTTCTTCATAACCGCAAAATCTGTTTCGAGAAATTCCATTCTGTGCAGGAAACGGCTTAACTCCATACCTTTCTGTGTGGTGAAAAGCGGTACATCAATATCATTCGGCATAACGTCCTTTATTTTAAGACGGAATTTTTTACTCTGTTCCTCAAAGTCCGTTATAAGCGGTGGTACATGGGCTTTATCACCTATAAAGCCCACACCCTTACCCGTTGCAAGCTGTCGCAGAATATCAAGGGGCAACGACGAAGAAACTGTTTTTTCACCCTTTATAAATGTACTTGTCACACCGTCATAAAGTTCATACATTCCGCACGCCCTCGCACCCCTCAGTGCAGACAGACCGTCCATAAGTGTCTTTGCGGAAGTAACGTCCGCAATTGATACGGGAATATCTTTTTTGTTTGTCTTTTTCGCCGTCTGTACAAGCAGGTCAAGAGTTAAATTATTATAGACGTTTTCGGGTGAATCACTTTCAAGAAGTCTGTTTATAACTGTATCATAAAAATACGGAAAACTCATTCCCGACGCATAACCGTGAAGTGCGTCTGCTGATTCATAAGAATACGCCATAGGATAACAGCCGTGCAGGTTTTCGGGGATTTTACGGAGTTTCGGCGATTTTATCTTTCCGCCCGAAATCAGATTATAAATGCCCATGCTGTGAAAACCACCCGTCACCACAAGAATCTTTTCATACTTCTGCATAGCCTCAGTTATTCTCTTTGCCATATGATTCTCACGTGCTAAAGTACCGTCGGTTTTCATTTCGTCTTCGGAAGTTTCAATACGTGTTATTATAAAGTAAGTATTAATTTGTTTCAAGAACTTTTAGGGAGTGAGAAAAA
>JAGAQS010000293.1 GCA_017622635.1 Ruminococcus sp.
ATGTCTTTCCTGCACTTCTCGGTGAAGCCGCAAGAATCTTTACATTAAACCATGGGTGATTTTCAAGCAGAGTGGCGAACCTCTGTCCGACCATGCCCGTTGCACCTATGATACCTACATTGTACTGCTTCATAAAAAACATCTCCTTGTAAATTTTTACAAAAATAATAAAAACCTGTTGCAAACAGGTTCACCATACGTTATAATAGAAATACCGGCATACAAAAATTTATATGCAGATAGCTCTCCATCATTGTATGATGACAGTCAAAAGCCTGTTAAGCCAGTGACCAGAACTGAATTTACCGGAAACAGTTCTTCGGCGGTCGCACCTTTCACTGAATATCAAAGGACCGGTTATCCGATATTCAGGTACTATTCTTGACCGCACCTCTACCTTGTCTATAATAATATCACTTTAGTTTTGTTATGTCAAGGGGTTATGAAAATTTTTTTAAAGGAGAATGAATATGTGGAACTGGGAAAAGATACTCTTCTGCAAAATAAGCTACATGAACTGGTATAAGGGAATAGACAACGGCAAAGGATATAAAAAAGATATACCATACAGCAAAAACGCTTATACAATGCGGACAGGTCATGCTGGTGAAGAGTATAATTTCAAGACACAAAATTTACATAGCAATGAAGCCTGTTTCGGATTTGTTGAAACAAAATCAACAAATGGTAAAGAAGCCAATCAGATTCATATTGAAAATATTATATGTTGTAGAAATCTCAAAGACGAAGACTTTGTAGATGATGTACTTGTTGTGTGGTTTGCACCTAATCCGAGTGAAAAAAATGCCATATCTGTTGTAGGTTGGTATAAGAAAGCTGTTGTATTCCGTGAATATCAGTCTTTTGATAACATTGAATATGATTTCAATATACTTGCATGGGCAACGGATTGTGTTCTTCTTCCGGACGGTAAAAGACGGAGAATGGAATGGAAAATCCCAAAAAGTTTTAATTTCGGAGAGGCTCACGTGCGTTATCCGAAACCCGAAGATAAAAATTACATCAGCAAGCTTATGAATAATATAAATAACTATAATGGTGATAATTGGCTTTACAGATATCCCGATAAAATATAAAGGAGAAAATAATGTTTACATTACTTAAAACAGAAAACAAAGCACGTCGTGGACAGGTTGAAACCGTTCATGGCACTTTTCAGACACCGTGTTTCATGAACGTCGGTACGTCTGCCGCAATAAAGGGCGGTATATCGTCCGTTGACCTGAAAGAACTCAAAACACAGGTTGAACTCTGCAATACATATCATCTGCACCTGCGTCCGACCGATAAAGTAATAAAACAGATGGGCGGTCTGCATAAGTTCATGAACTGGGACAAACCTATTCTTACCGATTCGGGCGGTTTTCAGGTGTTTTCACTTGCAAAACTCCGCAAAATAAAAGAAGAGGGCGTTTATTTTGCGTCGCACATAGACGGTCACAGAATTTTTATGGGTCCTGAAGAAAGTATGCAGATACAGTCAAATCTTGGTTCTACAATTGCAATGGCTTTTGACGAATGTATTGAAAACCCGTCCCCGTACAAGTACGTTGCAAACTCCATTGAACGTACTACACGCTGGCTTTACCGTTGCAAAGAAGAAATGGAACGTCTGAACAGTCTGCCCGATACAATAAACAAGCATCAGATGCTTTTCGGAATAAATCAGGGTTCAACGTTCGACGACCTGCGTATAAAGCACATGGAAGATATCGCAAAACTTGACCTTGACGGTTATGCCATAGGCGGTCTTGCCGTCGGTGAGGAAACTTCCGAAATGTATCGTATTATTGACGTTGTAGAGCCTTATATGCCCGTAAACAAACCACGTTACTTAATGGGTGTGGGTACTCCGTCAAACATCATTGAAGCGGTTGCAAGGGGCGTTGATATGTTCGATTGTGTCATGCCAAGCAGAAATGCACGCCATGCCACAGTTTTCACGTGGAGCGGTATAATGCACCTCGGCAACAAGTGTTACGAAACTGACCCACGACCAATTGACGAACAGTGTGACTGCCCGACTTGCCGTAATTTTTCAAGGGCTTATATACGTCATTTGTTCAAGGCTAATGAACAGCTCGCAGGCAGACTTGCCGTACAGCATAATCTCTACTTCTATAATACTCTTGCGGAAAAAATCCGTGACGCTATTGACAATGATAAGTTTGAACAGTTCAGGAATAAATATTCCGAACTGCTTGCAACAAGAATTTAAGGGGGAATTTATACGGAACTTTCAGTGTTTTTCAAAAGTATAACTGATATCGACACTATGCCCGTTGTTATATGTGACATAAATAATACAATTATCTATATGAACCCGTCAGCCGTTAAAAGATATGAAAAAAAGGGCGGTGCTTCACTTGTCGGAGGTTCAATTTTTTCATGTCACAATGAAGAATCAAACAGTATTATAAAAGCGGTCGTTTCGTGGTTTAGTGAAAATTCAGAAAACAACAGGGTTTTCACATTCCATAACGAAAAGGAAAACAAAGACGTATATATGATTGCACTGCGTGACGATAACGGAAAACTTATCGGATATTACGAAAAACATGAGTGCCGTAATACCGAAACCTCACCACGCTACAATATGGACTGATGAAAACCAAGTTAAAAAATATTTGTGATTTTGTAAAAGATAAAATTTCTGTCAGCAAGATTATAGCTGATAATTATATTTCAACAGAAAATATGATTCCGGATAAATGTGGAATCACTTCACCCTCATCTGTACCAACAGGTATAAAAGTTACAGCATATCGAAAAAATGATGTACTCGTTTCAAATATCCGACCATATTTCAAGAAAATATGGTTTGCTGAAAATGACGGAGGCTGTTCAAATGATGTTCTTGTTTTCAGAGCTAAAAGCGGAATATCACCTGATTTCCTGTATTATATACTTGCAAATGACAGATTTTTTGATTATGCAATGAAAACTTCAAAAGGCACAAAAATGCCACGTGGTGACAAAAAAGCCATTATGGAATATATTGTGCCTGTTCCCGATTATGAAACACAGAAAAAAACAGGTTATTTACTGAGTCTGCTTGACAGAAAAATTGAACTCAACAATAAAATAAATAAAAATCTCGAACAGCAGGCACAGTCAATTTTTAAATCTTGGTTTGTGGATTTTGAACCGTTCGGCTATGTTATGCCAAAAGATTGGCGTATGGGCGTTTTATCAGAAATTGCAGAAATTCAAAGCGGAAAAAGACCACCATTAAAACAAACTGAAAAAACCGAAACAGCCAATATACAAATTGTAGGGGCAACGTCTGTAATGGGATTTACAAATAATTATAATCATAACGAAAAAATACTTATAATCGGACGTGTTGGAACTCATGGAGTAGTTCAAAGATTTAATTGTCCATGCTGGGCTTCAGACAATACATTAGTTATAAAAACCAATTATTATGAATATGTGTATCAATTATTGAAACAAATTGATTATAACATTCTCAACAGAGGGTCAACTCAGCCTTTGATTACACAAGGTGATATGAATAAAGTAAATATACTTATTCCGAATTTACAGATTCTTATAAAATATGAAAATATTATAACAACCTTAATGAATCAGTATGAGAATAATAAAAAAGAAAATCAATGCCTTTCTGTTCTTCGTGATGTTCTTATTCCAAAACTGATTAACGGAGAAATAGATGTATCAGAAATTAAAATATGAAAAAAGGAGATATTTTATTTATGAAACTTTTAAAATCTGACTTCTGGTATGATTTGCCCGAAGAATTAATTGCACAGACTCCCGTTGAGCCGAGAAATTCCTCAAGAATGATGTGCGTGAACCGTCAGACAGGCGAAATTGAACACGACCATTTTTATAATTTATGCAATCATCTTAAAAAAGGTGATTTGCTTGTAATGAACGATTCAAGGGTTATCCCTGCAAGGCTTTACGGTGAAAAAATTGAAAATCATACTTTTATTGAATTTCTGTTACTTGAACAGAAAGGCGACAAATTATGGGAAATAATCTGTCGACCTGCCAAAAAAGCAAAAAAGGGTGTAAAATTTTCATTCGGTGACGGTCGTCTTGTTGCGGAGGTAGTGGAAGTCAAGGACGACGGAAACAGAATAGTTAAATTTGAGTGTGAGGGAAATTTCTTCACCGCTCTTGAAGATGTCGGACAGATGCCTTTACCACCGTACATTACAGCAAAACTCGAAAACAAAGAACGTTATCAGACTGTATATTCACGTGAACTCGGTTCGGCAGCCGCACCTACCGCAGGACTTCATTTCACTCCCGAAATGATTGACGAACTTCACGAAAAAGGTATAAAAACGGCTTTTGTAACACTTCATGTAGGTCTCGGAACTTTCCGACCCGTAAAAGAGGACAATGTTTTAAACCACAAAATGCACAGTGAACATTATTTCCTGCCGAAAGAAACAGCCGATTTGATTAACGAAACAAAGGCAAACGGCGGACGTGTAATAGCCGTAGGCACTACCGCCTGCCGTACACTTGAAAGCGTTGCGACTTTCTACAACGAAATTTCCGCACATGAGGGATATACTGACATTTTTATTTATCCGTCCTACAGATTCAAGTGCATTGACGGTCTTATCACTAACTTCCACCTGCCCGAAAGTACGCTGATTATGCTTGTTTCTGCATTTATGGGTTACGAAAACACAATGAACGCCTATAAAATCGCCGTTGAAGAAAAATACAGATTTTTCAGTTTCGGTGACTGTATGTGTATTCTTTAAAAAGGAGAAATAATTATGATTACTGCCATATTTGACCTCGACGGCACTCTTGCTGACACTCTTTTTGACCTCGCCGATGCTACAAACTACGGTCTGAAAAAACTCGGTTATCCTGTTCACCCTTATGAGAGTTACAAAAAATTCGTCGGAAACGGTGTTCAGAAACTCTGTTACCGTGTATTACCCGACGACAAAAAGGACGATGCCGAAAAAATACTTGAATTTTTCAACGAATACTACGGAAAACACTTCCTTGACAAAACAAGCCTCTACAACGGTATGCGTGAAACTCTTGCAAGGCTTGCCGATAACGGCGTTATACTTGCCGTTGCAACAAACAAACCGCAGAATTTCGCCCGTCAGATTGTTGAAAAACTTCTGCCCGAATTTGATTTTGTCAAAGTACTCGGCGGTTGTGCGGAACGTCCGAAAAAACCCGACACCGCTATTATAAATGAAATAATATCAGCACTTCCCGAAGATAATCACGTTTTCATGATTGGTGACAGCAACGTTGACATTCAGACCGCCAAAAATGCAGGTATAACGTCAATCGGCTGTGAATGGGGTTTCAGGGGACGTGAGGAACTGGAAAACGCAGGTGCGGACTTAATAGCGGAAAAAGCCGAAGATATAGCAGACTTTATACTTAAATGAAAATACTTGTAATCGCCGACGAAGAAAGCCGTTCACTGTGGGACTACTGGAACAAATCCAAAACCGACGACATTGACCTTATACTTTCATACGGTGACTTAAATGCCGAATATCTGACTTTTCTTGCAACTATGGTCAATGTTGATGTTCTGTACGTTCACGGCAACCACGACGGAAACTATTTAAATAAATCTCCCGAAGGCTGTATTTGCGTTGACGGTAAAATTATTAACTACAAGGGAATAAGAATTTTCGGTCTCGGCGGTTCTATGCGGTATTCAAACGGTAATTTTCAGTTTACGGAAAAGGGAATGCAAAACCGTATCAATAAACAACGTTTCAGTCTGTTGAAAAACAAAGGCTTTGACATTCTGCTGACTCACGCTCCTGCAAGAAATATAAACGATATGGACGATTTGACACACAGGGGGTTTGAGTGTTTTAATAAGCTTATCCAGAAATATAATCCGAAGTTCTTCATTCACGGTCATGTACACGGGACTTACGGGAATTTTCAGCGAATACAGACAGTCAACAAAACCACTGTTGTAAATGCATACGAAAAATATATCATAGAAATATGAAAAAATCCCCTCACAATGAGGGGAATTTTTTTATATTATTTTCCGATTTTTGCAACTTTAAGCATATTTGTACTGCCCGAAACTCCAATAGGTACACCTGCCGTAATTGTAACTATATCGCCGTCCTGTACAAGTCCGTTTGATTCCGCAGCCTCAACAGCCGCAGAAAAAAGTTCGTCCGTGCTGTGTTTTTCACCTATAATCAATGGTTTTACACCCCAGCTCATATTC
>JAGAQS010000032.1 GCA_017622635.1 Ruminococcus sp.
TACTGATTTCGGTGAACTGATAACATTGTAGTATTTTTCGGCTACGGATTTTATATCAAGTTCTTCCTGAGCAAATTTCCGTGCATTCAGTCCTGTTTCACTGCGTTCCTTTTCGTTTTCGGTCAGTTGTTTCAGGATATTGTAAATTGTTTCAGATTCACGTGATTCTCCCATATTTTCGACGGACGGCAGTTTCACGCAGGCGTTGTCGGGAATTTCGGAAAAACTTCCTATATCGTTTACAACAACGCACTTTCCCTTTGCAAGAATACGCATGAGACTTCCGCTTGTTTCGCCGTTGTAGGGATAGCGGAGGTTTACACATATGTCAGTCATGTCGATATATTCGTTGAATTTGTCGAGATTTATATAACCCGTCACCGTTACGCTGTTATTGAGATTTTCGGAATTTATTGTCTGTTCAAGTTCCTGTTTTATATCTTCTGAGGGTTTCCCGACAAGCATAAGATGTACGTTTTTATTTTCCTTTTCGAGACGTGAAAAAGACTTCAGTAGGGGAATAATACGTTTTGTTTCGTGGATTCCGCCGAATGCCGAAATAATGACCGTATCGGCTGAAAAACCGTTTTTCTGTTTTAATATTCTGCTGTCGGCAGGCATGAGAATTTTTGCGTAGAGGGGAATGACCGTTACATTTCTTTCTATATTTTTCATAAGAAGTTTTTTCTTTGCATAATTGCTGTGAACTATTATTCTGTCGGCGGAGTCTGTAATATAGCTGTTTAGTTCCATATTGTAAAGGTCAGGGAGGGCAGAACCGTTTTTAAGTGACTGAATATAATTGTCGGTGATATCGGCAGGTAGGTCAGTATCTATCATGTTTCTGTAAAGAAGATAGTTTCCTTTTCCCTTGCTGAGTGCAAGACAGTGAAAAGCACCATGAAGATTATAGTCATGGAGAACGACAGTTCCGTGAAACTGTTTTATATACTGGTACATATAGAAGTGATATTCGGAGTTTCCTACCTGAAAAACAGTGTCCGCATAACGTGAACGTCTCGACGGATAGGCTTTGTGGCTGTATATGACCACATTCGGCGGAAATACGGGTGTTGCGTTGTATGTTTCTTCAATAAATACATCAATATCACAGTAAAAACAGAGTTCGTTTATAATGTCCTCGCTGTAGTCGGATATTCCTGACTGTATCGGCGGAAGAGGAGTAAAGAACGCTATTTTGAGTCTTTCAGGTTTGGAAAGACTTGTTTTTTTCGTCTGAATATTGTTGATGAGTGATATTATATTTTTGCTTACATTGTCCCAGCGGTAAAGTTCAAGACGCTTTACACCTTTTTCGGTATATTCGGACAGGATTTTTTCGTCACTGAGCATATGTGACATACCGTCGGCAATGCTTTTGTCACTGTCGGCATTTACCAGAATAACAGCGTCACCGCCTATTTCTTTCAGACTGGAGTTGTCGGCGGTTAATACAGGAGTACCGCAAGCCCATGCCTCTACTATAGGCAGTCCGAAACCCTCGTATTTTGACGGAAACGCCATAAGTGAGGCAAGGTTATAGAATTTAAGAAGTTCTTCGTCAGAAACAAAATTAGTGAATATTACGTCATTTGCCACATGGCTTGATTCTGCGACGGATTTCAGATTCTTCATGCCGTTTTCGGAGAGTTTGCACACAACAACAAGCTGATATGAACGTTTTATATTTTCGGGCATGAGACTGTATGCACGTATAAGACCGTCAAGATTTTTTCGTCCGTCCTCACCGCCTGTACACATGACAAACGGTTTTGTTATACCGAATTTGTCAAGTAACAGGGCTTTTTCACTGTCGGATATATCAACAACCCTGTATCTTTCGTCAACCGCTCCCCATATGACTTTTATATTGTCGGGGCTGAAATTCAGATATTTTACAAGGTCTGTCTTTACGCTTTCGGAGATAACAAACAGTTCGTCTGACCAGCGGAGATTGTTGACACATTTCATGTAACAGTTGAAATTGTTTTTGTCACTCAAATATTTTTCTTTCATTATATAGGGTATAATGTCGTATACTGTTGTAATGGTTTTCACACCCTCGAACCACTCTTTTTTATAGAGTGTGAAAGCCGTTTCAAATGGTGACGTTATATAGAAAATATCAATATTGTTTTCACGGATATAATTTTTTATTATGTTTCCGACAACTTCACTGTAGCAGTCATTGTGGAGCAGGAAATTATTTTTTCCTGTGTATATAAAATCTTCGGTGAAGTTGTTGTTTTTTATCATGGGAGACAATTTAAAATCCCTGTCAATGAGGTTAAGGAAGAAATATTTATTTTCGTGGTCATTGTTTATCATTGAAACAAACTGACTGAGTGTATAGTTGCCGATACCTCTGTTACGGCTCATATATCCCAGTATTGCATATGAATCAAAGGCTATATTCATTTTATTTTCCTCCTGAAACTCTCTTGTCTATAAATATGGAATTTATACCCGTGAATGCAAATTCTTCATAGTCATTTTCATGCATGAAGTCAATAATTTCCTGATTTTTCTGACCGACTGTAAGACTGTTCTTGTATTCAATCATTTCACATATGACAACAAGCGGACGGAATTTCTCAAAATCAATCATTTTAAGTACAGTAAATTCCATTCCCTCAATATCGATGTTAAGTATATCAGGGGCTTTTTCATGGAAGTACTTTTCAATGATTTCGTTTATCGTTATTGAATCGACTGATACGGTTCGTTCAATTTTCAGGTCGGGATTTTCCTTTATAAAACCCTGTACCGCATCAAAGTCAGCCGACGAAAGACCGTCGCCGTTCATGATGTAAAAATCAATTTTTTCACCCGACTTTTCCGAAAGACATTTATTTATTACAATATCTTCGGGTCGTTTTTCCGAAAGTTCTTTTGCAAGTTCGGGGTTTGCTTCGAGAAGTACGCCCCTTGCACCTTTGGTGTAAAAGCTGTAGGTATTGCTGAGGTGAACGGCGTGGTTTGCACCCAAATCAAGATAAGAACAGTTTTTTATGTCTTTTCCGAGCGTACCGAAAATATACTTTATAATAGAATCTTCGCCCGACTGTGAAAAGGAAAATTTAACTTCATTTATTTCGTTTTCATTCATTATGACTGATTTTTTTTTCAGACTATCAATCTGTGCGTTAAGATTTTCAATACGGCTGTTCATATCCTGTATTGTTTTTTCAAGTTTTTCGACGTTTTTAAGCTGTAAACGCATTTTGTTTATTTCGTTGTTTACTTCTTCCGAAAAAACATTATTCGACGAATTGTATTCGGTCTGCTGTATCATACACGGTTCGACAAACCAGAAAGTAAGACGGCGTATAAGTCTTTTAAAAAGCCTGATAATTTTTTCCGTTGTACTGTCTGCATTTATCTGACGGTATGAACGGTTTACGGCTGTTCTGTTCATTCTTTTGAGTGAATCAAGCATTTTTATATTTGTATCCTCAGAAATAAAAACATTGTTTTTGTTACTTATATTTTCGGAAAGCTTATTAATAATAACTTCCGCTTCAAGTCTGTCATATTCTGTACTCAAATTCATATCCTCCATTCATGTTCTATATTAAAATAGCCCATGTTTCTTTTTTCCGAAACGACTTCAAATTCACAGTAATTTCTGTAGAAGTCCATAGGTGTTCCGTCGGCATCAACCACAGCTACGTTAAGTACGTATTTTCCCGCAATCAACGGAAGTTTTTCTATAATAACGGAAACAGTACCGTCTGTATTCTGCGGATTTATTTTTATACGGTCAATCTGTGTGTTGTTGCCGTAAAGACATTCACCCTCAAGCGTATAGAATCCGAAACCGAAAACATATTCGTCAATCGTCTTATTCACATGGTAGTGTATCTTTACGGAAAGTCTGTCACCTGTGCGGAAAATTCTCACATCTTTGTTTTCACTGTTCAGCATTTCGGCTTTTCTTATTTCAACGTATTTCAGTCCGAAACGGTTAGCGGAATAGTCAATTTCACCGCTGTCATTGACTTCACTGTTTTCGGGCGGTGTTTCTTCTGTAGCGGGCGTATTGTTTGCAGGCGGAGCAGGTTCGCTTTCAACTTTTTTCTGGTTCATGAAATTAAGATAAGCGTCAACAACTTCGTCGGAACGTCCCTCACACACAATAAGACCGTCATTTATCCACACAGACCTGTCACAGAATTTTTCTATTGTGGCGAGGTCATGGGTAACTATTATGATAGTCATTCCTTTTGCTTTGAGTTCACGCAGACGGTTGAAACACTTTGTCTGAAAGTTTGTGTCTCCCACGGCAAGAATTTCGTCTATAAGAAGTATGTCCGCATCAACGTTTATTGCAACCGAAAAGGCAAGTCTCATATACAGACCTGAAGAATAAGTCCTTACGGGGTTGTCTATAAATTCTTCAAGTTCGGAAAATGCTATTATTTCGTCAAGACGTGCGTCAATTTCCTTTTTTGTCAGACCGAATATGGAGGCGTTTGTATATATATTTTCCCTGCCCGACATATCGGGGTGAAATCCTGCACCGAGTTCTATAAGACTTGAAATCCTGCCTTTCATGATTATTTCACCGCTGTCGGGATACATTATTTTAGTAAGCAGTTTGAGTGTAGTACTTTTTCCGCAACCGTTATGACCGATAAGCCCGACCGCTTCACCCTTTTTCACCTGAAAGCTTATTCCTTTTAAAACCTCTCTTTCTTCATAACGGTTTCTTTTGTGGAATAACAATCTTTCTTTAAGCTGTGAACCCTTGTCCATGTATATTTTAAATTTTTTGGTTATGTTTTTTACTTCTATGACCGTTTCATTTTTTGTCATTATAGTTCCTCCGCAAAGTGACGCTGTAGTTTAAGGAAAAGAAAATGTCCTGCGACAAGAAATACAGTTCCCAGTATGAACGACGAGAGCAGTCCCGAAAGTTCGGGAACTGTCTTATAATAGAGAACGTCCCTGTAACAGCCGATAATGTGGGTCATGGGGTTGAGGTTGAATAACGGCAGAAGTCTTTCGGGTACTATTGATTTGTCGTACATAATGGGAGTCATGTACATCCATGTCATTGTAACTATACCGAGAATGTGTTCCAAATCCCTGAAATAGACCGTAACCGCAGAAGTGATTAAAGCCGTACCGAGTGCAAGCATATATTCAACAATCATTATCACGGGCAGACAAAGCACGGCAAGCGGATTTATGCCCGTTCCCGAAAAAATAATCACAATGAATACAACTATAAAACTTAACAGCATATTAACAAAACTGCTTGTAACGTATGCAATCGGTATTACCTGACGTGGAAAGTAGATTTTTTTCACAAGGTCTTTCTGTGCAACTATCGAGGCAGAACCGCCTGTCAGTGATGCGGAAAAGAAAATCCACGGAATCAGTGCGACAAAAAGATATAAATAATATCTCTCTATGTCGGTACGGAGTATAAGGCTGAAAACTACCGTATACACAACAAGCTGTAGCAGGGGATTTATAAAAGTCCACATAAATCCCAGTACAGAACCTTTATAACGTCCACGAAGGTCTTTTCTGACAAGACTGAAAATCATCTGTCTGTAATCATATATTTCTTTAAGTGTTTTCATTTGAATCTCCTTGAAAACTTATTATTAACAATTATTATATCACGGTGCGTCAATGCCTGTCAATGATATTTTTCGTATACTGTTTTTATTTTCCTGTAAATTCCTTGATTTTATTCACTGAATATGTTATAATGCCGATAGTATTTTGACTGATATATAAAGGAGAGATATATGAAAAAAATATTTTCGTTTCTGAAAAACATAAAGCCGTTCAACATGATAATGCTCACCGTCGCAGGAATTATAAACGCTTTCGGAATAACAATTTTCCTTATGCCCGTTAAACTGTATGACAGCGGTATTTCAGGCACGTCAATGCTTCTTGCACAGATTACACCCGAATGGCTTTCACTTTCGGTTTTTCTTATTCTTTTAAACATTCCGATTTTTATTTACGGACTGAAAAAACAGGGCGGAAGTTTTACATTTTATTCGATTTATACGGTTGTTGTGTATTCCGTAATGTCGTGGCTTATTACGGACGTTCTGCCTGTAGATGTAAGTACGGCATCTCCTCTTGCGGAAACTGATTTACTTCTTTGTGCCTTGTTCGGCGGTGTTATTTCGGGTACGGCAAGCGGTCTGACGATACGTTTCGGCGGAGCAATGGACGGTATGGAAGTTATGGCGGTTGTTTTTGCGAAAAAAATCGGACTGTCCGTCGGAAGTTTTGTAATGATATACAATGTTATTTTATACATAATATGCGGTTTTGTAATAAAAAGCTGGATTCTGCCCCTTTACTCAATTGTTACGTATGTGGCAGCCATGAAAACGGTTGACTATATAGTCGACGGTTTACAGCGTTCAAAATCCGCAATGATAGTCACGTCACAACCCGACGAAATATGTAAGGAACTTATGAAAGAATTTGGCAGCGGAATAACACTGATTGACGCAAAGGGCGGTTTTTCGGGTGCAGACAGAAAAGTGCTTTATTTTGTGGTGAACAGATTTCAGGTCATGAAAATGAAAAATATTGTCCGTAAGTATGACCCTCTCGCATACATAACACTTACGGAAGTTGCAGATATTTTTTCGGCACATTCATGAATATTGCAAATAAAACAGGGACGATATTATACGTCCCTGTTTTTTCTTTCAAGTCTGACCATCAGCTTTTTTATAAGACCGAAAATAATTCCTGCAATAAATTCAAAACCGCCTGTTGTGAGTATGAAAAGATTGAAGTTTGTCAGAAGTTTTGAACCGAGATAAAAAACAATGTGGCTTGTCTGACTGTAGACAACGGGCGGAATGAGAGCCGATGCGATTCCGATTAAAAGGCATACTGTTCCGCTTGTCATGAAAATACTTTTGTAGAATCCCATGAGATAACGTCCACGCTTGTCCACTATAACGGCAATCCATATCATAAGTACAACAACTACGGCAAGAAAAATACCGAGTGTCACAAATGAGAAGATATAGCTTGTTATACCGAAATCAAATCCCGTTTCTTTTTTCCATTCGTCAACTGAAAGTATTCTGTCTGTCTGACCGTCGCCAATATTGTACACCATTGACGAAAAATCATTGCGGGTGAGATTGTTGTAACCCGACCTGTTGAACATATATTCCGCAATTTCTTCACTTGTAAGCGACGGTTTTTTTCCGCCGTTAAGTATATAGTCGGCATATACGGAAGCGTTTTCACCTATATAGTCCATTGGATTGAGGTTAAGGACAAAATTTCTGAAATCGTTTTCATTTCCGTGATTGTTTGTAATGCTGTGGAACTCTGTCTGTTCGTACAGATATTCATTTACGTCACGGTTATTACCGCATTCGGCTTCAAGAACTTTTTCAATGTCAAGATTTTTTATGCTTTTTTCAACGACTGTTCCCGAAAATCCGAGTTTTACACAGAAAAGAATACTGAGGACAATAAGAAATATTATTGTAAAAAACGTAACAATGCCTGCCCCGAAAAGTCGCAGACCGCCGACTTTTACGGTTTTGTATGGAATCGGCGTGGGTTCGGGATACGGCTGACTGTCTGTATATTCGGGGAAATTTTCGGGCGGAACGTCATAAGGTGGCGGAAAAGGTTCTCTGTAGTCGTCGTCATAATTGTCATTAAAATTATTGTCGGAATTATCGTTAAACGGAATATACTGTGTATTTGTGTTGTCGTCATATTGTCCCTGAAAATCTTCCGAAATATTTTCTTCAGGTTCTTCCGTATGTTTTTTAAGAACCATTTTCGGCAGACTTTCTCTTTGCGGTTCATTATTGTATGAGTCAGTTATTTTTTGGATATCTTCGGTACTTTCCCGTATGGGTTCAGGGTTTATGTGGCTGATTGGTTCGGTACTGCCGAAAAATTCTTCGGTTGTACTTTCATGAACGGGTTCGGTTGTATCTTTACGTGAAAAATCCGTCTGCTGATTATCTTCGGGTATATATATGGTTTCTGATATTTCGGAGTTTTCCTCTGACACGTTTTTATTATCTGTTTCGGCATCTGACGGTTTGGCAAGTGAAATTTTGCCTGAATCTGAAGAAATACTGTTTATAGCGATACGTTGTATTTTTGCACCACATTCAGAACAGAAAAGAGAATCGTCATCAATTTTCCTGCCACATGAATTACAAAACATAACAATTTTTCCTCCCGAATAATTTCAAAATATTATTACTTAATTATATAGCATTTAATCCGTTATGTCAATAATTATTTGATTTTTTCACATTCTTTACACGTTTTACGGTACGGGCATAAGTACAAAATGCACAATTACACATATTCTGACAGAAAAAAATTATAAAATTTCGCTGAATATTCATGATTTTATTGATTTTGCGGTAATAAAGTGATATTATATTAGATAAAGAGTATTCAGGAGGTAGAGCAAAATGAACACTGTGTTTATTTTTTCCGGTATAGTCATTATTATCGGCACAGTCCTTAGTGGCTTGTGTCTTAATTCATTCTGCCCGTTCACCGCTGAGTCTCTCGCCTGATTCAATGTATTTATTCAGAGCAATGAAGCTTAGTAGAGCCACCGGCAGAATGTCGGTGGCTTATTTGTTAATTAATACATTAAGGCGGAAAAAAATCTAATTATAAAGGAATTTTTAATTATGGAAATATCAGGAGCAAAAATTGTTGTTGAAACCTTAATTGAACAGGGTTGCAGTACGGTTTTCGGTTATCCGGGGGGACAGATTATCAATATCTTTGACGAACTTTATCTTTGCCGTGACCGCATAAAGCACGTTCTTACGGCACATGAACAGGGTGCTTCCCACGCTGCTGACGGATATGCAAGAGCTACCGGAAAAGTAGGCGTTGTTATCGCTACTTCAGGACCGGGTGCAACCAATCTTGTTACGGGAATAGCTACGGCTTATCTTGATTCAGTTCCTATGGTTGCCATTACGGGAAATGTTCCGTGCAGTCTTATCGGACGTGACAGTTTTCAGGAAGTTGACATTGTGGGCGTTACAATGCCTGTCACAAAACATAACTTCATAGTAAAGGACGTTTCACGTCTTGCCGACACTCTCCGTATGGCTTTTAAAATTGCAAAGTCAGGCAGACCCGGACCTGTTCTCGTTGACATTCCGAAAGACGTACAGACCGCAAAATGTGAATTTACACCCGAAAGTCAGCCTGTTGTACCTTATCCCGTAAATTTTGCGTCGGAAGATAAACTTAAAAAAGCAGCTGAAATCATAAATTCATGTGAAAGACCCTATATTTATTTCGGCGGTGGTATAATCGCAGGAAAAGCGTCTGACGAACTTGTTTCATTTGCCGAAAAAATTGACGCACCTATGGGCTGTTCACTTATGGGACTTTCCGCCGTTTCCTCAGATAATAAGCATTTTCTCGGTATGCAGGGTATGCACGGTCATTATGCTTCTTCAATTGCGGAAGATGAGGCAGATTTGGTCATTGCACTCGGTGCGAGATTCTCAGACAGGGCAACAGGTGACAAAAACCGTTTTTCAAAGAATTTCAGGATAATTCACATTGATATAGACAACGCTGAACTTGACAAGAATATTCCTGCATATCTTGCCGTTCAGGGTGACGTTAAAGACGCTCTCGAACGTCTTACATCTATGGTTGAGGAAAAGAAACATGAGTCATGGTCTGCACGTATTGACGAACTCAGGGCAGAAGAGGAAAAACGTGTTGAAAGTGCAAGGTCAGGCAGGGAACTTGACCCGTTCGCAATAGTTGACATTGTAAGCGAATACGAAAAAGACGCAAATATTGTTACAGACGTAGGACAGCACCAGATGTGGACTGCTCAGAGATATCCTCTTAAAAAGCCGAGAACGTTCCTGACAAGCGGTGGTCTCGGAACAATGGGATTCGGTATGGGTGCAGCAATCGGTGCGGCAGAGGCTACGGGCAGAAGAAGTATTCTGTTTACAGGTGACGGCAGTTTCGGTATGAATTTAAATGAACTTGCAACCTCAGTTACACAGAAAACACCTCTCACCGTTGTAATTATGAATAACGGTGTACTCGGAATGGTTCGTCAGTGGCAGACACTTTTCTTTGACAAGCATTATTCAAACACAACCCTTGACGGACGTATGACGGATTTTGTAAAGCTTGCCGAAGCTTTCGGTGCAAAGGGTACAAGAGTATTCACTAAGGACGAACTCAGAAAAGCCGTTCAGGAATCGTTTGAATATGATGGTACATTTGTTATTGACTGTGCCGTTGATTGTGACGAGTTTGTACTTCCCATGCTGCCTCCCGGCGGTTCAATCGACGATATTATTACAGAAATAAAGTGAGGTGAGTTGAAATGGATAAACAGTACATAATAGGCGTAATCGTATCAAATGTTGCGGGTGTGCTTTCAAGGGTTTCGGGAATGTTCACAAGAAGAAGTTTCAACATTGACAGTCTGACAGTCGGTGAAACGGAATCAAGCGAGTTTTCACGTATTACCATAGCTTTTCACGGTGACGACGATATAAAAGACCGTATAATCAGACAGCTTGACAAGCTACATGATGTAAAGGAAGTTGAAGTCCTTGACAGAAATGAAACAGTTATCCGTGAACTTCTTCTTATAAAGGTAAGAAATACACCCGAAACAAGACAGGATATAATGACAGCCGTTGAAATATTCCGTTCAAAGATTGTCGACTATTCACCGTCGTCACTTACAATCGAACTTACAGGCGAAACGTCAAAGATAGATGCTTTTATTGAACTTGTAAAGCCTTACGGTATAATGGAAATGTGCCGTACAGGTGTAGTCGCCGTTGAACGTGGC
The DNA here is from genome assembly GCA_017622635.1 of Ruminococcus sp. Taxonomy (GTDB): domain Bacteria; phylum Bacillota; class Clostridia; order Oscillospirales; family Ruminococcaceae; genus Ruminococcus. The sequence goes on from JAGAQS010000032.1 coordinate 10,847, forward strand.
GAACGCTGTCTTAAAACTGTAAAATAACAGTTATGATTATAGTTGTCTTAAAAGGACAATGTAATAAATTTTATTAATTCAAAGGAGTAACCAGAAATGGAAAATACTGCAAAGGTTTTTTATGAACAGGACTGCGACCTTTCACTTCTTTACGGCAAGACAATTGCTGTAATCGGTTATGGTTCACAGGGTCATGCACACGCACTCAATGCCAAGGAATCACTCGGCGATAACGGCAGAGTTATCATTGGTCTTTATGAAGGCTCTAAGTCATGGGACAAGGCTGTTGCACAGGGTTTTGAAGTTTTCACTGCTGCTGAGGCTGCAAAACAGGCTGACATCATCATGATTCTTATCAACGACGAAAAACAGGCTGCTATGTACAAGAAAGACATTGCCCCCAATCTTGAGGCAGGTAATATGCTTATGTTCGCACACGGTTTCGCTATTCACTTCGGTCAGATTGTTCCCCCTGCCGATGTTGACGTTACAATGATTGCTCCCAAAGGACCGGGACACACTGTAAGAAGTGAATATCAGGAGGGTAAGGACGTTCCC
>JAGAQS010000294.1 GCA_017622635.1 Ruminococcus sp.
GCAGCGGAATTCCCGTAATGTTCGGTGTTATCACAACTGAGAACATCGAGCAGGCTATGGAGCGTGCAGGCTCAAAGGCAGGCAACAAGGGCAGTGAATGTGCAGAGGGTGCAATTGAAATGATTAACCTGATAAGAGAGATTGAAAATGACTAATCTTGTTTTTGACTATGACGGCACTATCCACAATACAATGAAAACATATGCTCCCGCTTTCCGCAATACGTGTAAATGGCTTTCCGACAACGGCTATATCAGTCCCGAAGAATATTCCGACAGTCAGATAAGTTGCTGGCTGGGCTTCAATTCAACTGATATGTGGTCACAGTTTCACCCCGAACTCAATTCCGAAATCCGTGAAAAAGCACGTGTGATGCTCGGCAGGGACATGGCGGAAAGAGTTGACAACGGCGAGGGTGCATTGTTTGAACACGCCGAAGAAATACTGTCCGTACTGAAAAACAACGGGGATAATCTTATATTTTTAAGCAACTGTCGTGTGCATTATATGGAACGTCACAAAAGGGTTTTCGGACTGGAGAGATTCTTTAATTCTTTCTATTGCTGTGAAGAATTTGACTTTATCCCCAAATACGAAATCTTCCGTAAAATAAAACCACGTCATGACGGTGACTTTATAGTTATAGGCGACAGATTCCACGATATTGAAACAGCTGTAAAAAACAACCTTAAATCTATAGGTTGCGGATACGGTTACGGTTCACCCGAAGAACTCGCCGACGCCGATATTGTCGTTGACAGAATAACCGATATACCCGACGCTGTAAAATCCTTAAAGGAGAACAAATGAACAAATTACGTATTCTTTCGGCATTTCTTGCTGTGGTAGTTTCCGTTTCAGCCTGTTCATGCAGTCTGAAAAAAGACGATTCGGAAAAAACAGTTTCTTCTGTCAGTAAAGAAAAACCCGAAATAAAAAAATCAGAACGAAAAACACCACCGACCGAATACGTCCCTGCTGACATGGACGAAATCAAAAAACACGCAAATCAACTTCTTGACGATTTTGAAATATCTGAAAACGACGAACAAATAAAATACGATATTGATGCACTGCTTTATGACCTCGACTTTGTGAATGACTCTCTTTCATATATCACAATCGATTACTATCTTGACTGGAACAACGAAAAAACAGAAGAAAAATATGACAGTTGCTATGAAGATTTCTATGCGGTCTATGAAATAATATCATACGTCTTTACCGTCGGCAGTCTTTCGGAAGAATACGGAAATCTCTTTGAGGAATACGTAACGGACGAAATGTCTGAATATTATTCAGATATGGACATGGAAACCGTTGAGGCATACGCACGTGAAGATTATCAGTTTATGGATACGTATCTTGATGACTACTATGAAATGGCATATTGTGATGACCTGAATGATGACGAAAAAAATCTGCTGTGTGCAAAAATTTATCTCGACATTCTCGAAAATTACGAAACAGATACTTTTTATGAACAGTATTCACGTGACTATACTCCCGAAGAAATAACGGAACTCTGCGACGTTATACGGAATGAAATAATACCCGTATACAATCAGCTTTTTGAAAGCCTGTATTATTGCGACGGTCTTGACGGCTTAATTGATTCACCCGTTTACTTTGAAAACCCGTTTGAAGAAATACTCAAATATTCGTCGGAACTTTCACCCGAAATAGAAAAATCCGCACAGAAAATACTTGACGAAAACCTGTATACCATAGCTTCGGGCAATGACTGTTATGACGGTTCATTTACCGTTGATATGCCTGCACAGAATAATGCACTTGTCTATATGTATGATGATGAGTCTTTCATGAGCTTTCTCACGGCGGTTCACGAGTTCGGACACTTTCACTCATCTTTCTACGACGATATAACCACTTTCAAACAAAAAAACAATCTCGACATTGCAGAAATTCAGTCTCAGGGTCTTGAACTTCTGTTCATGCGGTTTTATGATGATATTTACGGAGAACAAGCCGACGCTATGAAATTAATTAAAATCATATCAATGCTTGAATCAGTAATCGACGGTTTTCTGATAGGTGAATTTGAATATACCGTACTTGAAAACCGTAATGAAATGTCACCGAAAGACGTTCTTGAATGTTACGACGAAATAATGGGCGATTTAAGTGAAGATATGCCGTTTTACTATGTAACGCACATATTTGAACAGCCTGCCTACTACATAAGCTACGGTACTTCCGCACTTGCGTCTTTCGAGATTTTTGAAAATCCCGGCAAGGCTCTTGAACTCTATGAAAATATTGCTGAAATACCTTGCAATTCAGACGAATATCAGTTTAAGTCGGCACTTGAAAAATGTGGTTTCAGTGATGTTCTTAATGGAGAA
>JAGAQS010000295.1 GCA_017622635.1 Ruminococcus sp.
GCAGGCTGTCCGAAAGGCACATATATAGGCTGTCCGTTTGCGTTATAGCCTGTCATCTGCATCTGAACATACATATAAATAGGCTGGTTATTCTGGTCGTAACCCTTGAACTGCGGTACACTTACAATCTGTCCGACCATAGTCTGAGGCATAACCGGCTGTTGCATCATTGGCTGTTGCATTACAGGCTGAACAGGTACAGGCTGTGGTTGCTGTACATAATTATTAGGCTGTACGGGTGCAGGCTGTGGCTGTGAAATATACTGCTGAGGCTGTACGGGAGGAACAGCCATTTCTTCCTGCTGTGTTTCCTGTACATCTTCATATTCTTCGGCATATTCATAATCAGCCGACTGTTCTTCATATTCTTCCTGTTCTTCTTCGTAAACGGGTTCATTTACTTCTGTTTCTTCCTGTAACGGAATATCCTCTGTATTGTCATAAACAGGTGCGTCAGCTTCTTCTGTCTCCTGCTCTGTTTCATTCTGTAAAGACATAACATCATCAAGCGACGGCAGTGATATATCGTCAAGTACAGGGGCAGTTACTTCTGCTGTTTCCTGTTCTGTTTCATTATGTACAGGCATAACATCATTGAGTGACGGCAGTACTATATCATCAAGAACAGGGGCAGTGACTTCGGGTGTTTCGTGCTTTGTTTCTTTCTGTACGGGCATAACATCATCAAGTGACGGCAATGCTATATCATCAAGAACAGGGGCAGTGACTTCGGGTGTTTCGTGCTTTGTTTCTTTCTGTACGGGCATAACGTCATCAAGTGACGGCAGTGCTATATCATCAAGGGCAGGAGAAGTTTCTTCCGCAACTTCGGGAATCGGCATACTTTCGGGAGCGGAAAGGTCAATGTCTGCCATTTCTTCTTCCTGCTCGGGTTCATTTACGTACTGTTCCGAATTTTCTACGCCAAACAGCTGATTTGCAACATAATCCCAGTCAGAACCTGAAGATTCTTCATTTTCTTCGGGTGTTTCGTTAACAACGGGTTCACTTTCCGGTACACTGCTTTTTTCTTCTTCGAGTGCGGAATAATCATATCTTGACGCATTGACAGCCGGTGACTGACTGGAAGAAGCTTTCACGTTTCCGAAAGCAAACATTTTCATTATATCATCTTCATCAATGATACCGACAGGATTTTCAACCGTTTCATTTTCCTTTTCAATCGGTTCTTCATAGACAGACGGAGGCGGATTTATTGCTGTAAAATCAATTGATTCTTCCTGTTCGTTTTCGTCAGGGACAATATTGTTTTCCGAAGTACCTGAATAAACCGATTCACTTTCGGACTGATTCGGTGCAGGTATTGCGAACTGTGCGAGAAAATCGTCCTGAATGTTGTTAACGGCAGGAGCGGGGTTTTCTTTTACAGGAGCAGGTTTTTCTTCTTCGGGTTCAGGTTTTTTAATAGCGAACTGTGCCATAAAGTCGTCATTGCTTTCAGGCTTTTTAACAGGTTCTTCGGCAGGCGGAGGAGTTACCGCAAATGCAGCAAGACTGCTGTCAATAGCCACATTTGTACCGGGAATGGTTTTGGTTTCTTCCGTCTGAGGAGCAGGGAAAGAAACGGGTGTCCTTTCAAACGGTACGGGTTCTGGTTCGGGGGCTGTCGGAGCAGATGTAATTTTTGCCGTTGTGTTTCCGAGCGGAATAATACCCTCATCGGCAAGACCCATCTTTTCACGCTGTCTTTCTTCCTTGAGCAGACGTGCCATTTCCTTTTTGTCTGCCTTAATCATTTTCTTTGCAAAAGCGTTTTTACATCTTTCACAGGTAATTTCCTTTAAGTCGTTCACTTTTCCGCCACGACGGAATTTATTGACATTATCTCCTTTTTGAAGATTTATACCGCAACCGGTTTTTTTGTCGTTGTCAGTACCATGAATATCGTCATTCATGATAGAAGTAACAAGTGTAATATCCATAAGCTTTTCCTTTCTGCACATAAGAGTACAGTTTTCGCTTTACGGCAGCGAACGCCGATTTTCCGAAACGCATAATTTTTATACGCATCACAATACATATACATTATACAATATCAGACACAAAAAATCAACACTTTCTGAAAAATTTGCACTATAAATTATACTGTTTTTAAAATTTTCGGTGAAAACAACAAATCGTTATTGATTTTTTTGTCAAAAACAGACTAACAACCAAAAAAAACGCTTACAATAATTCACATAAACTTTATGCATAAATAAACAGAATCATGGCTGTTAAACATTCAATATTTTATATAAACCCGAAAAATTATAAAATATGTGATTTTGCTCTTGCATTATCGGAAAATTTGTTGTATTATTATTAGTGTATTACTAAAAATGTTAGGGGGAGTTCCGTGAAACTCGTTTCAGTAGTTGTTCCGTGTTACAACGAACAGGAAGTATTGCCCATGTTCTATGAGGAAATCACAAAAGTGACGGAAAAAATGTCAGTTGATTTTCCCGAACTCAAATTTGAATACCTGTTCATAAACGACGGTTCAAAAGATAAAACACTTGATATACTGCGTTCACTCGCCGACAAAGACAAAAGAGTAAGATATATATCTTTTTCAAGAAATTTCGGCAAGGAATCAGGAATGTACGCAGGACTTAAAAACGCAAAGGGAGATTACGTCGTTGTAATGGACGCTGATTTACAGCACCCTCCCGCTTTTCTTCCTGAAATGTACAAGTATGTGAAAGACGGCGAATATGACTGTGCAACGACAAGACGTGTAAACCGAAAAGGTGAATCAAAAGTCCGTTCATGGTTTGCAATGAAATTCTATAAGATAATGAACAAAATTTCTCAGACCGAAATTGTTGACGGTGCTCAGGACTTCCGTTTCATGACAAGACAGATGGTTGACGCTATTCTTGATATGTCGGAATACAACCGTTTTTCAAAAGGTATTTTCAGTTGGGTAGGATTCAATGTAAAATATCTGCCCTATGAAAACGTTGAACGTCCTGCGGGTACTACCTCGTGGTCATTCTGGGGACTTTTCAAATACTCACTTGAGGGAATAATGGCATTCTCAACCGCACCACTTGCCATATCGTCACTGCTCGGAATAATCAGCTGTATTATTTCATTTATTCTTATAATTATAACAGTCATAAAGACGCTTGCTTTCGGTGAAAGCGTTGACGGTTATCCGACCACAATATGTGTTATTTTCATGCTCAGCGGATTACAGCTTTTCTGTACGGGAATACTCGGACAGTATCTTTCAAAAACCTACCTTGAAACAAAACACCGTCCGATTTATATCGCAAAGGAAACGGACGAGCTTTACCGCAAAAAAAAGCAGGAGTCCGAAAATAAAGACGAAAACAATTCTGAATCTGCCGAATAACTGCAGAGGGGGTGCGGACTTCTGAACAAACAGACAAGATTTATAGTTTCCGCACTTTTCATAGTAATAATACTGCTTGCCGTTGCAATCAGGAGATTTTATTCCGATACAACGCAGAGTGCGGGAAACAACAGTTTACAGACGGACATGATAAGCAGTCTCGATTCGGATTCTTCGGGCAACAGGATTTTCAGGGAAAACAGTGGTCTTTTCGGTATTATAGACAGTAATGACCGTATTATTGTAGCTCCCGAATGGCTTGACCTTAAATTCACTGACGCTAATATGTGCATAGCAAAACAGAGAATAGACGGAAATCTTCTGATTGGCTGTATAGACTATGAGGGGAATATATCAGTACCCTTTATATATCAGAATATAGAACACCATAAGGAAGAAGGTTTCGAGTTTTATATAGCGGAATCGGCAAAGGATGATTCACGTGTGATATATGACAGCCGTTTTGTGCCGTGTTTTACAAGGTCATGGGAAAGCTACAGTCTGTCCGACAGTGAAATTACTCTAAAGACAAACAGCGGAACTTACGAATATGCCATAAACAAAGACGGCTTTCGTCTCAAATCGGCGGAAATAATCGGAAAGACAATGGATTGCAGTTACGTTCTTAGCATACACAGCAGGATACTTCTTTCAAAATTAAGCGTATCCATGATTGAGAAAATGGCGGAAGATACCGAAAAATATATAGAGTTTGCATATACGGGCAATGATGAGATTCTTTCCGACATAACAAACGGCGGTCGTTCCTCATTTACACAGCTTTTTCCCGATGACCACAAGATTCTTTCAAAGGAACTGCTGAATATTTCCGAAATATTCATATATTCAGTAAGGTCTGACGACAACGTGCCTCACTATGCGGTATCAGTCACGGCAGATACGGAAATAGAATATTCCGACGAAACAAGCGGTAAAAATACCATGACCGACGAATACACGGCTGTTATAGAGTTCAGCGGATATTCCGAAAACGACCTCACCGCCGTTTCGGGAAGTTTCACGCAGGAAGAGCCTGAATATCCACAGCCTGAAAATGAAACGGAAGATACTTCCGAAAACGAAACAGCAGAACCGACTGTATAACTATATTTATGAAAAGGAGTTTTTTATTATGTCAAAAAAAGTAGCAGTTATAATGGGAAGCAACAGTGATTTCCCCGTTGTAAAATCAGCAGTTACAGAACTGAAAAAATACGGTGTTGAGTTTGAGTGCCGTGTAATGTCGGCACACCGCACACCCGTTGAAGCATGTGAATTTGCAGACAAGGCAAAGGAAAACGGTTTCGGTGTAATCATATGTGCGGCAGGAATGGCAGCACACCTTGCAGGAGTAATCGCAGGTCACACCACACTGCCCGTTATTGGTATCCCCATGAAGTCAGCGGTGCTTGAGGGTATGGACGCACTTCTTGCAACAGTCATGATGCCCCCCGGAGTACCTGTTGCGACAGTGGGCATAAACGGTGCAAAGAATGCGGGTATTCTCGCAGTACAGATGCTTGCAATCTCAGACGAAGAACTTGCAAAGAAACTGGC
>JAGAQS010000296.1 GCA_017622635.1 Ruminococcus sp.
ATACCGCTTGCAAGTGAGTAACCAAGTGCGGCATCAAGTCCCGAATCGGGAACACCTATTACTATATCTGCATCGACGGGACTGCTTTCGTATAATATTTCACCTGCCTTTATTCTTGCATGGTGAACGGAAGTTCCTTCAATTACGGAGTCGGGACGTGCAAAATATATATACTCGAATATGCAGATATTTTTCTTTTCGGTGCAGTGTGTGGTGATTGAACGGATACCGTTTTCACCTATCACTATTATTTCACCTGCCCGAACGTCACGCAGGAATTTTGCTCCCACTGTGTCAAGTCCGCACGATTCGGACGAAACAACATAAGCACCGTCGTGTGTGATACCTATACAAAGCGGACGGAAACCGTCGGGGTCACGGAATGCGATAAGTTTTGTGGCAGTCATAAGTATGCACGAATATGCCCCTTTTATATGTGGCATTGCACGCTCTACAGCTTCTTCCGTCGAACTGCACGAAAGGCGTTCCCTCACTATTGAATATGCGATAGCCTCCGTGTCGGAAGTACCGTGGAATATTGCCCCCGACAGTTCAAACGATTTACGCAGTTCTGAAGCGTTCACAAGGTTGCCGTTGTGGACAAGTGCGAGGTTGCCTTTTATATGACGTATTACAAGCGGTTGTATATTATTGTGGTTTTTTCCGCCTGTTGTGGAATATCTGACGTGACCGACTGCCATATTGCCTTTGCCGAGCCTGTCAAGTTCCTCACGGCTGAAAACTTCCGAAACAAGACCGTCTGCCTTTTTGTGGTTTATAACGCCGTCGTCACATACCGCAATGCCACAGCTTTCCTGTCCTCTGTGCTGGAGTGCGTACAGTCCGAAATATACCGACGAGGCGACATCTGCCGTATTTTTTTCGTATATTCCGAAAACTCCACATTCTTCGTGCATTTCGTCAAACATAAATATTACCGCCTTTACAAATACTGTTCATTGATTTTATCAATTATTTCCGATGCCGCTATAACTTTTTTCCTGCGGTTGTTCATTGCATACTGTTCAAGGTATGCGTGGGCTTCTTCCTCTGTCATTTTCATGTACTGCATAAGCATGAATTTTGCTTTGTCAATCATGCGTATTTCGTCGAGTTTGCGTTCAAGTCTTACTGTTTCCTCATAAAGTTTCCACGAGCGGTGCATGGCTATATCCACTGTTTTTGCAAGCTGATAGAGCGTACTCTTGTTAAAAGGTCTGCCCAATATTATTATACCTGTTCTTTCCGCACGTTCCCTTATTTTTTCGGCATTTTCCGCTTTTGTTATAAAGATACAGTTTGCGGCGGTGTTTTCAATGATGTATTCGGCTAATTCAGTACCCGACGAATCGGAAAGGGGAGCATATATCAGTGCAAGCTCACAGGGGGCATTTGAATCGAAAATGTTCTTTGCCTGTTTTGCCGTATCCGCCGACCTTGTGTTGCATTTAAACGATTCACGCATGAATCCGGAAAGCACTTCACCGGCATTTTTATTGCTTGAAATTATAAGAACGTTTTCCAATGCGAACCTCCGTTAAAGACTGTAAAAATATTTGTTGTCCTCGAAAGCGTCTTTGTCATATGCGGACGAATACTCTTTCCATTCGTTACGGCGTTCCGAAAGTATGGGGTCAAGAACTTTTTCGGGAATGTACTTTTTCAGAAAATCCGACTTTTCGGCAAGTTCAACCGCCTGTGAAATATCGGACGGCAGTTTCTCACCGTTGCAGGTATTTTCGGCAGGCAGTTCAATATTGTTTTCTATTCCCTCAAGAGCCGCATAAATCATAAGACCGAAAACATAGTAGGGATTGCACGCACAGTCAGGTGCTCTCAGTACAACGGGTGATTCATTGTTGTCTATTCTTATAAGCTGATTGTTTTCGTCACGTGACCACACTATATTGCGTGGTGCTGAAAATTCACCGAGACGGCTGTATGAATTTACGGTTGAATTTGTAAATACGGTAAATTCACGTATATACTTCATTATTCCTGCCGCCGCATTTTTCATTACGGAAGTAATATCGTAAGATGTTCCGTTGTTCATAAGTTCGCTGTCTCTGAAAATACTGAAACTTATGTGCATACCGTTACCGCAGTCGTTTCTTATGGGTTTGGGCATGAAACTTGCGTGTACACCGTGCTGGTTTGCCACCGACTTTACAGCAGACTTGAAACTTAAAAATGTATCGGCTGATTTAAGGGCAGATGCTGCATTGAAGTCAATTTCGTGCTGACCGTTTCCGCTTTCGTGACGTGAAGAAACGGGGTGTATGCCCATCTGTTCGAGGGTGATGCAGACATCACGGCGGATATTTTCGCCCTTGTCGTCGGGTGCTATATCACAGTAACCGGCATAATCATGCGGTGTTTTTGTGGGCAGACCGTTTTCGTCGGTACGGAAAAGACAAAATTCGCATGAAGTGCCGAACCTGAAACAGTATCCTTTTGAAACGGCTGTTTTCATTGCCTTTTTCAGAAAATATCTTCCGTCTCCCTCAAAATACGTACCGTCAGCGTATTTTATATAGCAGAACATTCTTATAACACGTCCCTGCTGTGGTCTCCACGGCAGTACGGTCATTGTGTGAGGGTCGGGGAAAAGAAACAAATCTTTTCCGTCAGCCCCCGAAAAACCCTTTATTTTTTTTGCCGTTATTCTTGAACCGTGTTCAAACACCGACGCAAGTTCGGAAGAAAGAACAGATATATTTTTAAGTTTTCCGTTTATATCACAGAAAGTGAGTTTTACAAATTTAACGTCGTTTTCCTCTACATATTGCAAAACTTCGTTTTCAGAACAAACCATGAAAGACCTCCAGTTATTTAATATTTGTGTATCCCATAAGATAATTGTCGACTTCTGAGGCGGTGTCACGACCCTCACGTATTGCACGCACAACAAGTGACTGTCCTATGTGCATATCGCCCGTTGTGAATACTTTTTCAACGTTGGTTGCAGATTTTCCCTTTTCCGTTTTTACGTTTGTGCGTTCATTCAGTTCAACACCGAAGGCTTCCGCAACGTAACTCTGACAGCCAAGAAATCCTGCCGCTATAAGACACAGTTCACACGGTATAATCTGTTCACTTCCTTCTATTTCCTGCGGAACTTTTCTTCCCGTTTCTGCATTTGTGACGAAACGGAGCTTTACTGTTTTTATAGCCGAAAGTTTATTATTTTCGTCCTTTATAAATTCTTTGACTGTAGTTTCGTAAATTCGTGGGTCGTGACCGAAAACGGCAATAGCTTCTTCCTGACCATAGTCTGTCTTGCATACTCTCGGATATTCACACCATGGATTATCTTCTGAACGTTTGTCGGGAAGTTTCGGCATCATTTCAAGCTGTACAACCGATTTACAGCCATGTCTCATGGAAGTACCCACACAGTCGTTACCCGTATCGCCACCGCCTATTATAACAACGTTTTTATCCTTTGCGGAGATATAATTTCCGTCTGAAAGTCCGCTGTCGAGTAAACTTTTTGTTGTGGCTTTCAGGAAGTCGACAGCAAAATAAATGCCCTCTGCGTCACGTCCGTCAGCCTTGATATTACGTGGATTTGAAGAACCGCAAGCCAATACAACAGCGTCAAAATTTTCAATAATGTCACTTGCGGGGGTGTTGTTTCCTATGTCGGCATTTGTGACAAACTGTACACCCTCCGCTTTCATGAGTTCAACACGTCTTTCAATTATATTCTTTTCAAGTTTCATGTTCGGTATTCCATACATAAGCAGACCGCCTATTCTGTCCGAACGTTCAAAAACGGTGACAAAGTGACCTCTTTTGTTGAGGGTGTCAGCTGTTGCAAGTCCCGACGGTCCTGAACCGATTACAGCTATTTTCTTACCACTTCTGAGTTTAGGAATCTGAGGAACTATAAGACCGTTTGCAAAACCGTTTTCAATAATGGCATTTTCGTTTTCTCTTACTGAAACAGGGTCGCCGTTGAGTCCGCAGGTACAGGCTTTTTCACAGAGTGCAGGGCATACACGTGAAGTAAATTCAGGGAAATTGTTTGTCATTAAAAGACGTTCAAGAGCCTGTTCTTTCTGTCCGTGATAAAGTAAATCATTCCATTCGGGAATAAGGTTGTTAAGTGGACAACCCGAAATCATGCCGTTGAGCATTTTTCCGTTCTGACAGAAAGGCACACCGCAATCCATACATCTTGATGCCTGTAAACGTCGTTGTTCTTCATTAAGAGGAGTATGGAACTCATTGTAGTTTTTTATTCTTTCGAGAGGGGCAACAGCATTGCTGTCCACCCTGTTATATTCAAGAAATCCTGTAGGTTTTCCCATAATTATGCCTCCTTGGTGATGAGATAAAACGCTTCAATTTCAGCCTGTTCACTGCTCATGCCCTTTTCTTCGAGTGAAAGGACAGCACTTCTGATTTCAGCGTAATCATGCGGAATAATCTTCTTGAAACTTGGTATATACGCACTGAAATTTTCAAGTATACGCCTTGCTTTTTCAGAACCCGTCAAAGTGGCGTGTTCTTCGATTATCTCTTTGAGTTCAAGAATATCATATTTTTCCGTAACGGCTTCGAGGGAAACAAGCGATTTATTTAGTTTCATGTATAAATCCCTGTTTTCGTCAAGAACGTATGCAATACCGCCTGACATACCTGCGGCAAAGTTTTTGCCTGTTTTTCCGAGAATAACCGCACGACCGCCCGTCATGTACTCACAGCCGTGGTCGCCTACGCCCTCACATACTGCAACAGCTCCCGAATTTCTTACACAGAAACGTTCTCCTGCGATACCGTTTATAAATGCCTTGCCCGAAGTAGCACCGTAAAGTGCAACGTTGCCTACGATAATATTTTCTTCTGCCCTGAATCCTGATTTTTCGGGAGGACAAAGAATCAGTTTACCGCCTGAAAGTCCCTTGCCGAAATAGTCGTTGCTGTCGCCGTGAAGTTCAAGTGTGAGACCTTTCGGAATGAAAGCACCGAAACTCTGTCCGCCACTGCCGTGACATCTCACCGTGAAAGTATCGTCATCAAGAACATTTTCACCGTAACGGCGTGTTATTTCAGCACCGAAAAGCGTACCTAATGCACGGTCGGTATTTGCAATATTTATGTCAATTGTTTTCTTCGTTCTGTTTTTAAGTGCAGAATTTAACTTTTTCATGATAACTTTTTTATCAATTGTTTCGTCAAGTTTAAAATCGTATACGTCACGGGAATCAAAAGAATGTTTTTTATCTGTCTGAACGTTGCAGAGTATCTGTGAAAAATCTATCTTTTCACCGTCGGGAATATTTTTCTGACGTAGCAGGTCGGTGCGTCCGACAAGTTCGTTAACGGTACGTATTCCGAGTTTAGCCATATATTCACGTAATTCCTGAGCGACGAAATGCATGAAGTTAATAATATATTCGGGTTTGCCCTTGAAACGTGTTCTCAGTTCGGGATTCTGTGTGGCTATACCCATAGGGCAGGTATCAAGGTTGCACACACGCATCATTACACAGCCCATTGTTACGAGCGGAGCGGTTGCGAATCCGAACTCCTCAGCACCCAGCAGACAGGCAACCAATACGTCACGTCCCGTCATAAGTTTGCCGTCCGTTTCAATTACGACACGTGAACGCAGACCGTTCATAATAAGTGTCTGATGTGCTTCGGCAAGACCCAGTTCCCACGGCAGACCTGCATTGTATATTGAACTTTTCGGAGCTGCACCCGTTCCGCCGTCATATCCTGAAATGAGTATAACCTGTGCACCGGCCTTTGCAACGCCTGCCGCAACCGTTCCGACTCCTGCTTCCGAAACGAGTTTCACGGAAATACGTGCATTTTCGTTGGCATTTTTAAGGTCATAGATAAGCTGTGCCAAATCCTCAATTGAGTATATATCGTGATGAGGGGGAGGGGAAATAAGTCCGACACCTGCTGTTGAATGGCGTGTTTTTGCAATCCATGGGTATACCTTTCCTGACGGTAAGTGACCGCCTTCGCCGGGTTTTGCACCCTGTGCCATTTTTATCTGTATTTCCTTTGCAGAAACAAGATATTCACTTGTTACGCCGAAACGTCCCGAAGCTACCTGTTTTATAGCTGAACATCTGTCGGATTTGAGACGTTCGGGACTTTCACCGCCCTCACCTGAGTTTGATTTTCCGCCGATACGGTTCATGGCAATTGCCATACATTCGTGTGCTTCCTGTGAGATAGAACCGTATGACATAGCACCCGTCTTGAAACGTCTGCAAATGCTTTCAACGCTTTCCACTTCGTCAATCGGAATACCGCCGTTTTCGTCAAAATTGAAATCGAGTAAACTTCTTAAAGTAAGGTTGTTGTCCTCACGATTGAGACATTCGGAATATTTTTTGTAAGTATCATAACTGCCCGTGCGTGATGCCTGTTGTAACAGATGAATAGTTTCGGGAGTATAGAGGTGACTGCTTTTACCGCTTCTCAACTTGTGACTGCCTGCACTTTCAAGACTGTTGTTGACGGAAAGTCCGAGAGGGTCAAAGGCTGAACTGTGGCGTTCTTCTGTCTGACGGCTTATATCATCAAGAGTTATTCCACCTATACGGCTTACAGTACCCTTGAAATATTTTTCAGTTACTTCATGTGATATGCCGACGGCTTCAAAGAGTTTTGAACCCTGATAGGACTGTATAGTAGATATGCCCATTTTTGAGGCGATTTTTACTATACCGTGAAGAACTGCATTATTATAGTCTGTTTCTGCCGCATAGAAATCCTTGTCAAGTATACCCGTATTGATGAGGTCACGTATTGTTTCCTGTGCAAGATAAGGATTGACCGCACACGCACCGTATCCGAGAAGTGTGGCGAAATGATGTACTTCACGTGGTTCTGCACTTTCAAGAATCATTGCAACGGCAGTACGTTTTTTTGTTGAAACAAGGTGTTGTTGCAGTGCCGATACGGCAAGCAGTGACGGAATAGGTGCGTGATATTCGTCAACATCACGGTCTGAGAGAATGAGTATATTTGCACCGTCTCTGTAAGCCTTGTCGGCATCAATGAAAAGACGTTCTACAGCTCTTTCAAGCGGAGTGCCTATATAATAGGTAATCGGAATAACAGCGGTTTTCAGTCCTTTTACTTTCATGCTCTTTATTTTCAGCATATCAGTACTTGTGAGTATCGGATTTTCTATTTTGAGGACGTGACAGTTTTCAGGCTTTTCCTCAAGTATATTTCCGTCCTCACCTATGTAAACGCTTGTATCGGTTACTATTTCTTCACGGATAGCGTCAAACGGCGGGTTTGTGACCTGTGCGAAAAGCTGTCTGAAGTAGTTGAAAAGCGGTATATTCTGTTTGTCGAGCGGAGGAATCGGAACATCTGAACCCATTGACGCAATAGGTTCTGAACCTTTTTCAGCCATTGGCAGAATACTTGTTTTTATATTTTCATAGGAATAACCGAAAGCTTTCTGCAATTTTACAAG
>JAGAQS010000297.1 GCA_017622635.1 Ruminococcus sp.
CAGACAAAGGAATACGTTGACGAGGCAGGCAGAGCAAGAATTGAACGTGATGCGGCACTGAAAGAAATTGAAGTCCTTAAATCAAAAATCACACAGCTTGAAAACATGGTAAAGCTTAAACAGCTTAAGGACAGTATCTGATGGGAAAAACAGAAATCCTTGCCCCTGCCGGCAGTATGGAGACGCTCCGTGCTGCCCTGCGTTCAGGTCCAGATGCCGTATATGCAGGTGGAAAACGTTTCTCCGCACGAAGCGGTGCGACAAATTTCGACAACGAAGAACTTGTGACCGCCGTGCAGCTCTGCCATAAATACGGGGCAAAATTTTACCTTGCCGTAAATACGATAATTTCCGACGAAGAAATACAAGATTTCTGCGAATACATAAAATTTACCGCACATATCGGAACTGATGCCTATATAGTTCAGGACTGGGGCTGTGCGGAACTGATAAGAAAGTGTGTTCCCGATGCCGTTCTCCATGCGTCAACACAGATGTCCGTACATACGGCAGTAGGTGCGGAATTTCTGAAAGAAAACGGCTGGCAAAGGGTTGTGCCTGCCCGTGAACTTGACAGGAACGTCCTGAAAAAAATAAGCGATACGGGGATTGAAACAGAAGTTTTTGTATACGGTGCGTTGTGTATGTCGGTATCGGGACAGTGCTGTATGTCGGCGGTTATGGGTTCACGGTCTGCAAACCGTGGCTGTTGCGGACAGGCGTGCAGACTTCCGTTTTCTGCGTCCGGAAACAAAAATTTCCATGCACTTTCACTCAAAGACCTTTCACTTATCCCACAGGCACAACAACTTTCGGAAATAGCCGATTCCCTCAAAATAGAGGGCAGAATGAAACGTCCCGAATATGTGGCTTCCGCCGTGAACGAACTGAAAAAATCTTTAAACGGACAGACCCCCGACATGAATTTTTTAAAGGGCATTTTCTCACGGAGTGGTTTTACAGACGGCTATTTCACGGGAAAACGCAAAGATATGTTCGGCACACGTGAAAAGGAAGATGTTGTTTCCGCAAAGGAACTTATTCCGAAAGTACATGAACTGTACAGATTTGAAAGAAAAGTATATAATATATGTTTTCATGCGGAAATAAAGAAAAATCTGCCCGTAAAAATAACTGCGTCATGCGGTGATATTTCGGTAACTGTTGAGGGACTGCCTCCCGAAACGGCTGAAAAACGTCCGACTGATTTGGAATCTCTGAAAAAACAGCTTTCAAAACTCGGTGACACTGTTTTCACTCCCGACAGAATAACAGCCGATATTGATGACGGTCTTGTTGTTCCCGTCGGTAAACTCAACGAAATACGCCGTGAACTTACTGAAAAACTTACCAATCTGATAATTGAAAAAAATACACCTCAGAAAAATATCACGGACTATATTCCCGTGTTTCCCGAAAAGAATCACAATATTCCCGTAAAAATCCCCGTGCGTACATTCTGTGAAACTATGGAACAGGCACGGACAGCGGTTGATATTTCCGAATATATAATATTGTCACCTGCTCTGAGCATATCAGAACCGTTTTTATCAGAACTTTCGGAGTACAGGGAAAAAATAATCCTTTCACCGCCACGCTTCATAGCGGACGAAAAAAAAACCGTTTCCCGTCTTAAAGCAGTAAAGGAACGTTTCGGGATTGACCGTCTTATGTGTCACACACCCGACTGTATAGCCATGGGTAAAAAACTCGGTTTTAAACTTCACGGCAGTTTCACACTTAATGTATTCAACTCTTTCAGTGCCGAATATATGAAGAATATCGGCGTTGAAGATGTTATCTTTTCGTATGAGGCAAAACTTCAGCAGATTAACAATATCCGTACAAGCCTGCCGATTGGTGCGGTAATATACGG
>JAGAQS010000298.1 GCA_017622635.1 Ruminococcus sp.
GCACAGGCTCAGGAAATACTTGATAAAAAATAAAATGGAGGTAATTCAATGAAATTTATATGCTATCCCAAGTGCACAACATGTAAAAAAGCTCAGAACTGGCTTGATTCAAAAGGTGCAGATTACACTTTAAGAGATATAAAAACAGACAAACCATCATATGAAGAACTTAAAGAATGGTATGAAAAATCCGGACTTTCGCTGAAGAAGTTTTTTAATACAAGCGGAATGATTTACCGTTCTATGAATCTTAAAGACAAACTTGACGAAATGACTGACGAAGAAAAGTTACGTTTACTTGCCGAAGACGGAATGCTCGTCAAAAGACCGATTCTTCTCATAGAGGACAGGGTATTGCTTGGATTCAAAGAATCTGAATGGTCGGAAATTATCTGAATAAACGGGAGCTGTAAAAAACAGCTCCTTTTTATCTGAAAAATTGGTTTGTCAATGATGTGAGACAAATTAAATCAAAAGGCTTGAAATGTTGCCTGAAATATGATAAAATAAAAATGTATGTTTTAAAAATTGCGTCCTATCGGACGTTTTTCAGTGAAAGGCAGAGTTAAATGGCAAAGAATAAGGATTACGGCAACGAAAGTATTACCATGCTCAAGGGCGCAGACAAGGTTCGTAAGCGTCCGGCTGTTATTTTCGGCTCAGATGGCCTTGATGGCTGTGAGCATTCAATTTTTGAAGTTATTTCAAATTCCATAGACGAAGCCCGTGAAGGCTACGGTAACAAAATAATAATCACGCATTTCCGCAATAACGATATTGAGGTGCAGGATTTCGGACGAGGATGTCCTGTAGATTACAACAACTCAGAACAGAGATATAACTGGGAACTTGTTTACTGCGAGCTCTATGCCGGCGGTAAATATGATGATTCCGACGAATCATATGAGTATTCTCTTGGTCTTAACGGTCTCGGACTTTGTGCAACGCAGTTCTCATCTGAATACATGGATGTGGAAGTTATCCGTGATGGCTTCAGATATGAACTTCATTTTGAAAAGGGCGAGAACGACGGCGGATTAAAAAAAGAAGCCTGCAAAAAAAAGCAGACAGGTACGAAAACACGCTGGCGTCCTGATCTTGATGTTTTCACTGATATTCAAGTATCTGATGATTTTTTCCGTGATATACTTAAACGTCAGGCTGTAGTAAACCCTAATATCCTCTTTATTTTCCGAACTGAGAACGAAAACGGAAGTTTTGACGAGGAAGAATTCATTTACGAAAACGGCATTACTGATTATGTAAAAGAAGTTGCCGGAGAAGCAGCAATGACCTCCATTCAGCACTGGACTGCTGAAAGACGTGGACGTGACCGTGAAGACAAACCGGAATATAAGGTGAAGCTTGATGTTGCACTGACTTTTTCAAACAGAATAAAAATGACAGAATATTACCATAACTCCAGCTTTCTGGAGCATGGCGGTTCACCGGAAAAAGCGGTAAAACAGGCATTTGTATCTCAGCTTGACACATATATAAAGTCAGTGAACGGATATCAGAAAAACGAAGCGAAAATCACATTTGTCGATGTTGAAGAATGTCTTGTTATCGTTTCATCTTCATTTTCAACGCAGACATCGTACGAAAACCAGACCAAAAACGCGATTACAAACAAGTTCATTTATGAAGCAATGACAGAATTCCTGAAGCATCAGATAGAAGTATAC
>JAGAQS010000299.1 GCA_017622635.1 Ruminococcus sp.
CCCTTTACTACCTTGCCGTTGCGAACGTCAAGACATGGGATTATTCTTTTTGCAAGCATTTTCAACACTCCTTTTTATTGAGATAGTACGGAATATACGGCTTTTTACTCAAAAGCATAAAACAACGTTCTGAAATAACTATAAATATTCTGATTTTCCGACAATCCCGAAACGCTACCGTCACCGGCTTCAATAACTTTCCATGTTCCGTCTGATAATTCCGCATAATCTATGGTATAATAACAGCTTGAAAGATTACTGTACTTTTCAAGTAATTCTGCCGGCGGTTGATTTGTATATTGTTCCTGACCTGAATTTCTGCTGACGGATGCTATCTTATTGTTTATATAGAATACCCTGTATTCATTTGTTTTTTTGTCATAGTACTTCAAATCAAGAAATTCTTTTATACAGATACCACCTGTCAGCAAGTCACCACGGTATTTATAAAAGACTTCCATATATTCATTGAATTTTTCCTGTGTTACCGAACTGTCAAAAAAGCGTGGAAATTCAGTACCTTTTACAGACTTCACAAAATCCTTTACCATAAATCGGTCAAAAGTTTTTTTAATGGATTCTATATCCACCTGCTCATATAATGGGAAAATCTTCATTTTAGCCGTATCGTCTCCGAATACACTGTATATATTTGGGAAAATATGCATCAAAGTATACTCTTCCGGAGTAGTAATCAGTCTTATGTTATGACTATACAATTTTTCGTAGAATACAGTATACTGTTCCGGCTTCATCATCCAGCCACGCATAACTGCATTGCATGGCAAGGACGGCGAATGGTTTAAAATTAACTTTCCCTCATTGAACCATTTATCATATCCGAAAAGTATCACGTCAAACAATCCTGTTTCCTTTACAGCTTCGTATTCTTTTTTTAAATCTTCATCTACTTCTTTTATGGAAAAATAACTTGACGGAAACAGTATTGTATTAATCATATAATCACCTTTTTCATAAGTAAGTTTTTCTTATCTGACAAAATATCTGCAATCCTGTTCATTAAATGCGGAAGTATTCTTACTGATTACCTGAATTGTAAATCCTGTAGGTTTCATCAATTTTTTTCCTGAGCTTCAAATAATCATCTTCACTGCTTATAACACCAAAACACTGCTTGTCATAATCGTTTGTACAGCATTCAATGTAATCTTCATAATAATCATTGCTGATGTAGTAATATT
Source organism: Ruminococcus sp. (assembly GCA_017622635.1). Classification (GTDB taxonomy): domain Bacteria; phylum Bacillota; class Clostridia; order Oscillospirales; family Ruminococcaceae; genus Ruminococcus. The sequence goes on from JAGAQS010000299.1 coordinate 1,203, forward strand.
CTATAAAGGGCAGTAAATCTTCTTTTATATCCGAGTCCCAGAATTTACCGTCACAATTGCTGAACAGATATTCTGTTCCCGACATCTGACCGTTTCTTACCTTTTCACAATCCTCTTTGCCTGCGTCATCACATTCCATACCGTTTTCTATTATCCACCTGAGAAAAAGTCCGATATGATTGGCTGACATAGACCATATTTCATCTTCCTGTGTTTCTGTAAGTTCTCCTATAATACCATGAGTTTCACGATATAGTTTTTCTGTACTGTCCCAATGCCAGTCTGCTCTGTCTATGGTCATAGTTCACCTCATTAATAAGTTTATTCTATTACGAAAAATACGAATCAAATTATTCTCCATTAGTAAGGTTACTGTCTGTTAAGTGACCGAAAATGTAGAATGCATATTCGGGATTCTCACTGTATATATCATAAATACAAAATTCATAACCGATTCCGGAATAATGACAGCATTCATCTGCTGTACAGAAAACAGGTTCTTTTTTCATGACCGTAACAAGTGTATAATCAATTATTCCCATACACAGCCATAATGAAAAAATAATTATACAGATTTTAAGAATTTTTTTCAGCATATTCAATGGCTTCTTTAAGATTTAAAGTACCTTTATAGATAGACTTTCCGCAGATAGTACCGTAAAGTCCCATTTCCTTACAGGCTTTTATATCGTCCATTGTGTGAACACCACCGCTTGCAATAATGTTACAATCTTGTGTACCATCTGCGAGAGCCTGTAACTGTTCCCTGTTCACGCCTGAAAGTGTACCGTCCTTTGAGATGTCAGTGAATATAAAGTATTTAACGCCTGACTTTATCATATGGTTTGCAAGGTCGATATAGTTAACGTCGGAAGTTTCAAGCCAGCCCTCAGTTGCAACCATACCGTTCATAGCGTCAATGCCGACAACTATTTTTTCACTGCCGAACTTTTCAACGGCATCACGTACAAGTTTCGGGTTTTTAAGTGCGACAGAACCGAGTATAACTCTTGTGATACCCATATTCAAGTACTCCTGAATCGTTTCAAGACTTCTGATACCTCCGCCGAGTTCGACTTTTAGATTTGTCTTTTCGGCAACGTCCGTATAGATTTTTGTATTGACGGGTCTGCCCTCTTTTGCACCGTCGAGGTCAACCATGTGAATCCATTCAGCACCTGCATTTTCAAAACTCTTTGCCGTTTCGAGATAGTCGGAAGCTACTTTTTCAACGGTTGAAAAATCGCCCTTGAAAAGTCGTACACAGTTGCCGTCTTTAATATCTATTGCAGGTAAAATAATCATATGAGACCTCCGAAATTCTTGAGTATTTTAAGACCTGTTTCACCGCTTTTTTCAGGGTGGAACTGTGCCCCGTAGACGTACTTTCCGTCGTGAACAAGTGCGGGAACACGTCCGCCGTATTCACAGTAAGCGGAAATATCACTGTCTGCACATTCTGCCTTGTATGAGTGTACAAAATACACATATTCATTATCACCGAGACCGTCAAGCAGTTTGCAGTTGTTCAGGACTTCAAGCCTGTTCCAGCCCATATGCGGAATAATCAGGTCATTGCTTTCCATTTTTTTAACATAGCCTTTTATAAGTCCGAGACCGTCACATTCTTCAAATTCATAGCCTTTTTCAAATATCAACTGCATTCCGAGACAGATTCCCAGAAATGGCTTTTTTGATGCTTCTTCTTTTATGGTATCAACAAGACCTGAGTTTTCAAGCATTTTCATTGCTGACGGAAATGCTCCAACCCCCGGAAGAATTACAGCGTCGGCACTTTTTACTGAATCCTTGTCAGATGTGAGAACGTTTTCAAGTCCGAGATAGTCAAGTGCATTCTTTACACTGAAAATATTACCTGCTCCGTAGTCAACTATTGCAATCATTATAATACCCCCTTTGTTGAAAGTACAGCACCGTCGGCATTTTTTTCAACGGCAGTTTTAAGAGCGTGTGCGACTGCCTTGTATACTGCTTCTGCTTTGTGGTGGTCGTTACTGCCGTAAAGTAAATTGATGTGAAGTGTCATTCCCGAATTGAACGCAAACGCACGGAAAAATTCTTCCGTCATACACAGGTCATAATCACCGCATGACTGATTTGTAAAATCACAGTTGAACACAAGAAACGGTCTGTTGCTGAGGTCGAGGCTTGCCATTGCAAGGGATTCGTCCATAGGAATATATGACGTACCGTAACGCACGATACCCGACTTGTTGCCGAGTGCCTGACCGAGTGCCTGACCGAGTGCAATTCCTGTGTCCTCGATTGTGTGATGACAGTCAACGTACAAATCACCTTTTACTTTAACAGTCATACTTATACCGCTGTGTACCGAAAGTGCCGTCAGCATATGGTCAAAAAAGCCTATTCCCGTTGATATATCGGCAGTTCCTTTATTGTCCAAAACTACGGATATATTTATGTCGGTTTCTCTTGTTGTACGGCTGACACTGCCTTTTCTTATAAAATCATTCATGAAGAATTTCCTCCAGTGCCTTGAATAATGCGTTCATTTCCTCGTCAGTACTTACTGTGATACGCATATAGTTGCTGATTCTCGGTTTGTTCCAGTAACGCACGAATATCTTACGTTTTCTAAGTTCCTCAAAGATATATCCGGCGGTTTTTTCTTTATGACCTGCGAATATAAAGTTGCTCATTGAATCGGTGAAAGTGAAACCGAGTCCGGCGAGTTTCTTTTTGGAATACTCACGTGTTTCTATTATTCTGTTCACCGTTTCCGTGAAGTATTTTTCATCACGGACTGCTTCAGCACCGCATATCTGTGTAATAGTGTTCATTGTGTAGGAGTTCACGGAGAATTTGACATCGTTCATATATTTTATAAGCTTTTCGTTTCCCATTGCAAAACCTATACGCATACCTGCCATAGAGCGTGACTTTGAAAAAGTCTGTATAACAATCAGATTGTCGTATTTTTCAATGAGTGGCAGACAGCTTTTACCGCCGAAGTCTATATAAGCCTCGTCAATCATCACAACAGAATCGGGATTTGATTTTACAATGTCCTCAATCATGTCGACACTTTCCAGCACACCTGTAGGAGAGTTGGGATTCGGGAAAATAATACCTCCGTTTTCCTGTCTGTAGTCGTCGGGATTTATCGTGAAATCCTCACGGAGCGGACAGGTCTTATACGGAATACGGTAAACGTCTGCCCATACATCATAGAAAGAATATGTTACATCAGGGAAAAGTATCGGTTTTTCCGAATTGAAAAACGTCATGAATGCCATTGAAATAACGTCATCAGAACCTACTCCGACAAATATCTGGGACGGTTTCAGACCGTATCTTTCCGCAATTGCATTTACAAGTATTTCAGAATCGGGATTCGGATACAGACGCATATTTGCAACGTTATAATTATCAAGAATTTCCCTTACAGACGGAGCAGGCGGATACGGATTTTCATTTGTGTTAAGTTTAATTATATTCTTGTCTTTCGGCTGTTCTCCGGGTGTATACGGTACAACCCTGCGGACAGATTCTTCCCATTTGTTTTTGTTCATTTTAACCACTGCCTTTCTTTAAAAAAGCCTGTCCCTGAAAGAACAGGCTTTCAGTAAATCATTCAAAACGTACTTTAATAGCGTTGGCGTGAGCGGTCAGACCCTCTTTTTCAGCAATTAAAACTATATCGTCCTTAGCCTGTTCAAGAGCTTCTTTTGTGTAGTAGATGTAGCTTGAACGTTTTGTAAAACTTGCTACACCGAGAGGTGAAAAGAATCTTGCCGTTCCGCTTGTGGGAAGTAC
>JAGAQS010000300.1 GCA_017622635.1 Ruminococcus sp.
GTTGGTGACGGAAAAACCTATTTTCTTGACCTTGCCCACGGCAGTGCCGAAAACGGTACTAATATAGGCATATGGACTAATGACGAATCAGATGCACGTAAATTCAAGTTTGCCGACAACGGTGACGGTACGTATACAATTTTTACAAAGTCAAGCAATGACAAAAGCTGTATCGGTGTTGAAAGTGATTCAACTGCATCGGGTGCAAATGTAATACAGTGGCAGTCAAACGGCAGTGGCTCGCAGAAATGGATTTTAGAAACAATCACAATAAAAGACGGTGCTGAAATTGATACGGGCAAAAATTATATGATTCAGAATGTCAACAGCGGGCAGTTCCTCGAAGTTCAGGACGGTAAAGCAGAATCAGGTGCAAACGTACAGCAGTGGGGTGCGGATTCTTCGTCGCCGTCTCAGCACAATGTATGGCACTTTGAAGAAGTAAACTGGGGCTATTACTATGTATACTCGGGAGTAGGCGAGGGGAATAACCTGCTTTTGCAGTGTGACAGCAATAAGGACGGTTCAAATATTTTTATAAACGAACCGCTTAAATCAAGCAATCAGTATTTCAAGTTTGTGGATAATGAGGACGGTACTTACACCATTGTCACACGTTCTTCAAAAGACCTTTCATGTGTTGAAGTTGCAGACGCTTCAACAGGTTCTGGTGCAAACGTTCAGCAGTGGACGTGGAACGACAACAACTGTCAGAAATGGAAGCTGATACCAGTTGATTATACTTTGCCGTATCAGGTTTCAAAGCCCGAAACAGTAAAGGGTGACGTTAATGCTGACGGTTCACTGACGATTGCAGACCTTGTTATGATGCAGAAATATCTTCTCGGAAACGGCGGTCTGACTGACTGGAAAGCAGGAGACTTGTATGAGGACGGAAAAGCAGACACATTTGATTTGGTTATGATGAGACAGGCTATTATTAAAAAGTAAAGTTAAAAATAAACTGAATCCGTTATCTGAAACGGGTTCAGTTTTATTTTTTCGGGGCAACTGTAACTTGACAAATCATGAAAACTGATTTATAATTATTTGTACGGTTTTTTTACTCTGTTGAAAATTTATTGTGAAAGAAGTCTTGTATTATGAAACAAAATTTATCAGACGAAATCAACATGACAGAAGGACCTTTACTGAAAAAAATCATTCTGTATACACTGCCTATCATTCTTACGGGAATACTACAGCTTTTGTTTAACGCTGCCGATTTGGTAGTAGTGGGGCGGTACGGTTCAGACACTTCCGTTGCGTCGGTGGGTGCGACGGGTGCAATAATAAACCTGATTACCAACCTTTTTATAGGTCTTTCAATCGGAGCGGGCGTAGTTGTCGCACATGGTCTCGGAGCAGGCAGGTCCGAAGACGTTCGGAAAACGGTACATACAGCCATACCGACGGCACTTGTCAGCGGTATTGTACTTACTGTCATAGGAATATGCGGTTCACGTTTTTTTCTTGAACTGATGGGTACTCCCGACGACGTTATAAATCTTTCCGAAACATACATGAAGATATATTTTATCGGAATAACTTCAAGTATGGTTTATAACTTCGGTTCGGCTATACTCAGGGCAGGGGGCGACACAAAAAGTCCGCTGATATATCTAACCGTTGCAGGTGTAATCAACGTTATACTTAATCTTATATTTGTAATTGCACTGAAAATGGACGTTGCGGGAGTGGCAACGGCAACAACCGTATCACAGACCGTTTCGGCTCTCCTGATACTCCGTGCGTTGATGAAAAGGGATGACGACTGTAAGCTTGTTCTGAAAAATATGCGTTTTTA
>JAGAQS010000301.1 GCA_017622635.1 Ruminococcus sp.
CAAAACAGGCATCTTCTCTTGATGATACCCCGAAAAAGAAAAAGGGTATTGATTTGGACGAACTCGCAAAACAAGCCGCTTCTCTTGACAATGATTAAAACGCAGTATAATTTTAAGGAGTTTTTTGTATATGAATGAAATAATTATAGTAAAACCTGAAAAATGCGTAGGCTGTAATGCCTGTGTAAGAAACTGTCCCGCACCCGAAGCAAATATAACAAAAATGCTGGACGACGGACGATTTATCACAACGGTTGACCCGAGCAGATGTATTACGTGCGGTGAATGTGTAAGAACCTGCAACCACGGTGCAAGAGACTATATAGATGATACAGAAGCCTTTATGTCAAAACTTTCAAGGGAAAAAATGATTATTCTTGCTACACCTGCTATAAAATCAGTGTTTCCGACACAGTGGAAAGGTATACTTGACTGGTTCAGAAGAAAAGGCTGTATAATTTATGATGTTTCATTTGGTGCTGATATATGTACATGGGCACATCTGCGTGCCATTGAAGCGGGAAAGGTTGAAAACGTAATCACACAGCCGTGTGCGGCAATTGTAAAATACATAGAAACATATCAGCCGAGACTTTTAAGAAATCTCTCCCCCATTCACAGCCCTATCGCCTGTGCGGCAACATACATAAAAAAATATATGAACAGAACCAATCCCATTGCTGTTCTTTCTCCGTGTATCGCAAAGAAAACCGAGTTTATGGAAACGGGTCTTGTTGACTACAACGTGACATTCAATAAGCTGAACGAGTACTTTGAAAGAAATGATATAAAAATACCGTCAAATTCAATTCACGACTTTGAATATCCGTTCGATGACCAGCAGGGACAAGTAGGTGCGGTTTATCCCCGTCCGGGCGGACTGAGAGACAACCTTTGGCTTCATAACCCTGATATAAATATCACAACGTCCGAGGGCGTTCACAAGGTTTACCCCGAACTTGATATGTACGCAAGTATGCCCGAATACAAACACCCCGAAGTATTTGATGTACTTTCATGTGAGTTCGGCTGTAACGTAGGACCTGCATCGGGTACGTCGCAGACCGTTTTCGACGTAATGGCAACAATGAGAGAAGTTGAAAAGGAAGCCAAGAAAAGACGTAAAACAGGTATCTTCCGTGGCGGTGAGGACAGGCTTTTCAGAAAATTTGACGAAGAACTGAGAATTTCGGACTTTATGAGAAGTTACAAGCCAATGACACCTTCGGCAATTCCTACAGAAAAACAGCTTGATGCGGTTTACGAAATGATGGGCAAACATACGGAAGCTGACCGTAATTATAACTGCCATGCCTGCGGATACCGTTCGTGTCGTGATATGGCTATAGCTATATGCAGGGGTCTGAATACACCCGATAACTGTATTGTACACGCAAAATCAGTACTTCTTGCACGTCACAGTGAACTCGCTGCACAGCACGAAAGACTTGCCGAAATTACAAACGAATGTCTCGAACTCTCCGACAGACTGAAACGTGATATCAAGAAAATTACAGACAATATGACCGCTATCGACGAATCAACTTCAAAAACAAGTCAGAAAGCAGGACAGGTAAACAGTCTGCTTAATAATATCGTTGCGTTCTGCAATGCAAATGAAAGTATGGACGCAGACAGCGTAAAACAAATGGTAAATATTCTTGAAATGACAATCAAGGCGTTCAGTGTACTTGACGACAACGTAAACACCACAAACTCAAGTACGGAAATCATAAACAGCTCTATTTCCGAAATTACCAAACTTATCGACGAAATAAACATCACTCTCCACAAAACCGAAAAACAATAAAAAAATTGCGGACATTCGTGTCCGCTTTTTCTTTACAAGGCATAAATTTTGTGGTATAATATCAGTGTAAATTTTTTACAGGAGGTCAAACCAAATGAGCAAAATCAAAATAGGAATTGCAGGCTACGGCAACCTCGGAAAAGGTGTTGAACTCGCAATAAGACAGAATGACGACATGGAACTTGCAGGAATTTTCACACGTCGTGACCCTGCATCTCTGAAACCACTCACGGACGGTACAAAGGTTTACAGACTCGACGAAGCAGAAAAATATCAGAACGACATTGACGTGATGATTATCTGCGGAGGAAGTGCAACAGACCTTCCGAAACAGACTCCCGAACTCGTAAAGTTCTTTAACGTTATCGACAGTTTTGACACCCATGCAAGAATCCCCGAACATTTTCAGAATGTTGACAAGTCAGCAAAGGAAAACGGTCACCTTGCAATGATTTCTGTCGGCTGGGACCCCGGTCTTTTCTCACTCAACAGACTTTATGCCGAATCAATTCTCCCCAACGGCAAGACATATACTTTCTGGGGAAAGGGCGTAAGTCAGGGACATTCCGACGCTATCAGACGTATTGAGGGCGTTAAAAAGGGAATACAGTATACCGTACCCGTTGAGGAGGCTATGGAGGCAGTACGTTCAGGAAGTCAGCCCGAACTCTCCACACGTCAAAAACATACAAGAGAGTGCTGGGTTGTTGCAGAAGACGGTGCAGACCTTGCAAAAATTGAAGAAACTATCAAGAACATGAAAAACTATTTTGACGAATATGACACAACCGTTAATTTTATCAGTGAAGAAGAATTTGATGCCGTTCACAATAAAATGAATCATGGTGGTTTCGTCATGAGGAGCGGTATGACGGGAGACGGTGAAAAAACTCATCAGATGATTGAATATTCACTCAAACTCGAATCAAATCCCGAATTTACCGCAAGTGTACTGATATGTTACGCAAGAGCATTGAACCGACTGAAAGCAGAGGGTGTGACAGGCTGTAAGACAGTATTTGACATTGCACCGTCATATCTTTCAAAACTCAGCCCCGAAGAAATCCGTGCAAAAATGCTGTAATAATAAAAAAAGTCCGGAATATTTCCGGACTTCTTTTATTTGATTAAAGTGAATTATGGAACGTTCTTGAAATAACATCGTCCTGCTGTTCCTTAGTGAGCTTTACAAAGTTTACGGCATAACCGGAAACTCTGATTGTAAGCTGAGGATACTTTTCAGGGTGTGCCTGAGCATCAAGAAGTGTTTCTCTTGTGAATACGTTTACGTTAAGGTGATGACCACCTTTTTCAACATAACCGTCGAGGAGTTCAACGAGGTTATCAACCTGTGTAGCATTACTTTCCATTTCTAAAATCCTCCTTAAAAAATTTTATATAGACGGGAAACAGCCGTAACCGTTTCCCATCAAAAACTTAGTCTTCGTCGTCGGTTTCGAGTTCGGTCGGTTGCATACAAGCACCCTGTTTACCGCAGTCCCTGCTGTTTACAGTATCGACTCTGAAACCCTTACCGTTTTCAATGACATCAATATTTACATGACCGTTTCCCTGAGACATGAGCTTGTCAATCAATTCAGCAAGTTCTTCAGGATTTTCGGTCGGGATATTCTGAGCTGACATTATTATTCACCCTTGAAAGCGTCGCCTAAATCAATATCAAGGTCGCCTGCGAATACTTCCATATCCTTACCGAGAGCATTAGGAACGATTGAGAATGTATTTGAAATACCGTCCTGTGCGTCAGTGAACGGGAGTTTAGCAACAGATGAGAGTGAAGCTACAGCACCGTGAGTATCTCTGCCGTGCATCGGGTTAGCACCGGGAGCAAGCGGTACACCAAGCTTACGACCGTCAGGAGTTGAACCTGTGTTCTTACCGTAAACAACGTTTGAAGTGATAGTAAGAATTGAAGTTGTAGGAACGCCGTTTCTGTAGCAGTGCTGCTGACGAACCTTGTTCATGAACTTTTCAAGAATTTCAACTGCGATAGCGTCAACTCTGTCATCGTTGTTACCGTATTTCGGGAAGTCTCCCTCAATTTCGTAATCAACAGCAACATTCTTGGCAACGTCAACAACTTCGCCTTTCTTGTTCTTAATTTCAATATCCTTACGGATAACCTTAACCTTAGCATATTTGATAGCTGAAAGTGAGTCTGCAACAACTGAAAGACCTGCAACACCTGTAGCAAAATAACGCTTAACTTCTCTGTCATGGAGAGCCATCTGGAGACTTTCATAACAGTACTTGTCGTGCATATAGTGAATGCAGTTAAGAGTATCAACATAGAGACCTGCGAGCCAAGTCATCATATCGTCGTACTTCTTCATAATGGTCTTGTAGTCGAGGTATTCGCCGTCGAAAGGACGATATTCAGGACCTACCTGAACGCCTGTCTTTTCGTCAACACCGCCGTTTATAGCGTAGAGGAGACACTTAGCGAGGTTTGCTCTTGCACCGAAGAACTGCATTTCCTTGCCGACTCTCATTGAAGATACACAACAAGCAATAGCATAGTCGTCACCGTGAGTTACACGCATAAGGTCATCGTTTTCGTACTGAATAGAAGAAGTCTTTATAGAAATTGCAGCAGCATATTCCTTGAATCCCTTAGGAAGTCTTGTTGACCAGAGAACTGTAAGGTTCGGTTCAGGAGAAGTACCGAGGTTTTCAAGAGTATGGAGGTAACGGAAACTGTTCTTAGTAACCATGTGTCTTCCGTCAACACCGATACCGCCGATAGATTCAGTAACCCACTGCGGGTCGCCTGAGAAGAGTGAATTGTATTCAGGTGTTCTTGCAAAACGAACAAGACGGAGCTTCATAATGAAGTGGTCAATAATTTCCTGTGCCTGTTCTTCTGTAAGGATACCCTTCTTGATATCTCTTTCAAAGTAAATATCGAGGAATGTTGATGTACGTCCGATAGACATTGCAGCACCGTTCTGGTCCTTAACAGCGCCGAGATAACCGAAGTATACAGCCTGTACAGCTTCCTTAGCGGTTGTAGCCGGCTTGGAAATGTCACAGCCATAGATTTCAGCCATTTTC
>JAGAQS010000302.1 GCA_017622635.1 Ruminococcus sp.
CAGGGTTGTCCTTATGATTACGATAAAAGAGGGCAGAAACAGACAGATAAGAAAAATGTGCGAGGCGGTGGGACTGGAAGTGGCACGTTTACGCCGTATAAGCGTAGGACCTCTTAAACTCGGTATGTTAAAACCGGGTACATGGCGTGAACTTACAGCCGACGAACTCCGTGCAATACGCAACGCCATAGGCAAGGAGAGTTAATATGCTTGAAATACGTGAAAACTTTTCTCCCGTCGGATCTGAGGAAATAATATCGTCGGTAGGGGGAAAAGCCGTTCATGTTACGGAGGCTTTTGACGGCAGTGAAAAAACCGGATATATAGTATATTTTTATGAAAAAGATAAAACTGTTGTCCTTGCTTACTGTGACGGTGGTGACATGATGCTTTGTGACGGTCTTGTACGTTCCGTCATGTTTAAAAGCTGTATGAAAGGTATTGACAGCGTTGTATTTGAACTTAAAGACGAAAGCGGTTACGGAAATCTCAGACGTCTTAAATTTATTTCCGGTGACAGCAATGTTTCCGAAAATATTGACAGGTTCATGAACGGCTGTCAGAACTGTAAAAACAAAAATTAACAGAAAGGAGCGATTTGAAATGCCTATAAGAATTTCTTCCGAACTTCCGGCATTCAGAACGCTTGGAGAAGAAAATATATTTGTAATGTCAAAGGAGCGTGCGGAACATCAGGATATACGACCGCTTAAAGTTGTCATTATAAATATAATGCCGAAAAAAATCGAGACGGAAAGTCAGCTGATGAGACTTCTCAGCAATACGCCCATTCAGGTTGATATCGACCTTATACAGATGGCTTCCCACGTTTCAAAAAATACTTCACAGAATCATCTTTCGGCTTTTTACAAGACTTTTGACGAAATCAAAAACAACCGTTATGACGGAATGATTGTAACGGGCGCACCCGTTGAACTTCTTGAATATGAGCAGGTTGACTACTGGAACGAAATAACGCAGATTATGGAGTGGTCGAAAACACACGTCTTTTCGTCACTGTATATATGTTGGGCGGCACAGGCAGGGCTTTACTATCACTTCGGTATACCGAAATATACACTTGATAAAAAAATGTTCGGTATTTTTCCGCACAGGGCAGAAGTTGAAAACTGTCAGATTTTAAGAGGGTTTGACGATATTTTTCTTGTTCCCCATTCAAGAAATACAGAGGTAAGACGTGAGGACATTGAAAAGGTCTCACAGCTTGAAATACTTACTTCTTCGGAAATTTCGGGCGTTCATATCGTCGCAAACAAAAACGGCAGACAGTATTTTATTACGGGTCATTCCGAATACGACAGGGAAACTATAGCACACGAGTATTTCCGTGACGTTGAAAAGGGGATTGACATTCAGATTCCTTATAATTATTTCCCCGACGACAATCCCGAAAATACACCTGTTTTTTCGTGGAGATGCACCGCAAATCTTATGTTTTCAAACTGGCTGAATTACTGCGTATATCAGAAAACGCCGTATAATCTTGACGAACTGGCAGTCCGTAACTGGAACTGGCAGGCAAGTCTTTAAGGAGTAAAAATGAACAAGGATTTTTATTATAATGACGTGAATGATTTGGACAATAACGGTAAATTGCCTAACGCTTTTAAGACGGGACTTGCAACGGCTTCATTTGTAATCAGTCTGCTTAATCTGGTTTTTTGTGCGTGTATGGGCAGTTTCATAACTGCACCCCTTTCAATAATTTTCGGAATTGTTTCACTTGCAACCCACAGGGGCGGAAAGGTTTTCGCCATACTTGGCATAGTGATATCTGTGATTTCGGCGGTTGTATTCTGTCTTTATATGTCGGTAGCCGTTAAAATCGCACCTGACATGATTTATTTTCAGGAGAACAGCACGGAAATTATTTCCGAGTACGAAAAAGACGGTACAATTCCCGAACAGTTTGAAAAGTACCGCAGTGCAGAGTATGACAAGTACTGGAAATCAATGGGCTGTGATGATTTTGACGGATTCTTCAAAGTGTGGATTGATACTTATAAGTCAAGATACGGCTACAGTGCCCCGTCAGTTCCCGACGGTTCGGAAAGTACGCCGTCCGTTCCCGAAATACCCGACAACGACAGGGACAGGGAAGAACTTGTTGACCTCTGATTATATCGGTGCAAGTTCGGGTATTAAGTTCCTTAAAACTGCATAAATTATTAAAATCCCCGAAACTGCCGTGAGGAATATACGGTTTTCGGGGATTAGTTTTATTTTTTTACCGCAAAGACTGAAAATTTCCTGAATCCATTTAAGAAAAAGAAAAACAATTCCCACAAAGACAATGAAATTCTGACGCATGGCAAGAAGAAAATGTCCGTGCAGAAATTCTTTTATACATCTTGTTCCTCCACAGCCTATACAGTATATACCTGTAAAAATTCTTACCGGACAGGGAACGGAAATTCCTTTCAGAAAGTTCAGGTAAATATATAAAGGCAGTATTATCAGTATCGGTGCAAGTAATGTCAGGATAAGACGTTTGTTTTTTTTCATTTTATCATTCCTTAAAAATTTTATTCATAAATTCCTCTGTGGAGTAAAAACCGCTTCTGTTGTAACGGTTTATGCCGAAAAGACATTCGGGACTGCGTGTAATATAGTTTGGTCTTTCACTACAGGTAAGTGTGATTGTGAAACCGAGTTCACGTATTACGGGCATAGATTCCCTGCTTATAAATCCGAACGGATAGGCAAATACAACGGGAAGTGTGTTTGTGTGTTCACGGATTTCGGACTGTAGTTTATTTAAATCTTCGGAAAGTGCTGAAATATATTCTTCTTCACTTTCATTCGGATTTTTTGAACAGCCTTTCCTGTTTCCCCTGAATGAGTGCATATTGTATGTATGATTTCCTATTTCGACACGTCCCGAAGCGATAAGACGGTTTATATCGTCCCATGTCAGATAGGAGTATGAGGGAATGTGAGGGTCATTTTCTGCGGTTACGTCGGTATATTCCCCGACGAC
>JAGAQS010000303.1 GCA_017622635.1 Ruminococcus sp.
ATATAGAGCCTGTCCCCGTATGACAGTATCCCGCAGTTGTTTGAACCTGTAGCCTGTACACCTAACGTGAAGTCGAATCTTTCTGTAAACCTGCTCATCTGTTCGGGAACTTTCACCGCTCCCAGATTTGACATTGTAATAGACGTTTTTTTCTCGCCCACCATTGAAAACACGGCTTTCATACCTATATTTTTAATAATCAACGGCATAACTTTAAGGAATCTGTTTTTTTCTGCCTTAACGTTTGTCGTTATCTTTGCACGCATATGTTTTTCGGTAAGCTGTAATTTCATCTGATGGTGAACTATATTCACTATCTCATCAATAGTAAAATCGCCCATATTTGCGTCTATTCCGGGAGTCACATAAAGCACAAAATTTCTCATTGAGGAACTTTCAAAATAATTACGCAGGTTCACGGGTACAAAAATCTTTACGGGCTTTTGTTTTTTCTTGTCAGGTACTTCCCTGTCCTGTATCTGCATAATTGAATAAATCATGACAGAAACAAGAAAAGTAGTCAGGCTTACACCGTACTTTTTTGAGACTGCCAGTGCGTCGCCGAGACTGACAATACCCGTAATCACATGGTGAAAATCATCTTTTTCCTTTGTTCCGCTGACCTTGTATGCGGTTGCCTCACGTCTCGACGCAGACACGTGACCGTCATATTTCAGAAAACTGTCCTCCAGTTCCTTACTGTCAGGTGTTTCACTTCTGCTGAAAACACCGTATCCCGATTCTATTTTAACATTATGTTTCTGTGAAATATATTCTGCGGCAAGGGTCTTGATAAAAATCAGACCGCCGTTGCCGTCAGTCAGTGAGTGAAAAAATTCGACGGCGATTCTGTTCTGATAGTAAAGCACCCTGAATGCACATTTTTTCATATCCGCATACGTCATTTTACTGCACGGATACGGGCGTTCAGGCATAACTTTCGGTACTTCCCTGACTTCTTCCAGATAATACCAGAAAAAACCCATGCACAGACGCATTGCAATTGACGGAAAACGTTTTACAGTGACACTCAGTGCGGATTGCAGTACAACGGGGTCAATCTTTTCGTTCAGCGTAATTGAGAGACGGAATATATTACTCCAGTTTTTTGTACGGACGGCAGGGTATAATTTTGCGGCATTGTCAAGTTTAAGCCATAACGGCTTATGTTCCTTCATCAAGCACCTCCCGAAGAAATACGGGAATTTTCTTCATGTCTTTTTTAGACTGTTTTATACCGTAAAGAAGATAGATATGCCACATATCAGGTGCAACGTGAAGAAGTGACCTGCAACCGCATTGACGTAACTTTCTGTGCAGGTCAACCGAATCACTCAGCATGATTTCATCACCGCCCACAAATATAAGTGACGGCGGAAGTCCCGTAAGGTCGGCAAACAAAGGAGACACAAGTGGCAGATTCACCTGCTCCGTGTAGCAGTCCGCATAAAATTGCAGTCTTTTTCTTGTCATTGACGGGTCTTTGTCACGGTTTTTCTCATACGACTCCCCCGACATACTCAAATCACTCCACGGCGAAACCGCAATTATACCACATGGCATGGGCAGATTTTCTTCTTTCAGTTTCAGTGCAAGTGAAAAAACCAGTCCCCCTCCTGCCGATTCACCACAAA
>JAGAQS010000033.1 GCA_017622635.1 Ruminococcus sp.
CCAGGCATTGAAACCCTTGCCTTGTTGAATTTTCCAAGCAAAGCACCAAGGAAATAATATGATGCCCGCATTTTTCTTGCCGTTTCATACGGAACGCAGTACCTGTCAATTTTAGTGGGGTCGATTCTGTAGGCATCTTTTCCGACACAAGTTACCTCTGCTCCCATTTCTTTAAGGATAGTAAGGCTTATTTTCACATCGCTTATTGACGGAACGTTTTCAATATAACATGGTTCGTCCGAAAGAATTACCGCCGGCAGAATGGCAACGGCAGCGTTTTTTGCACCGCTTATTATTACTTCACCGGTAAGACGGCGACCACCCCTGATAACAAATTTGTCCAAATATACTCTCTCCTTATTTCTCAGGAAATTTTTTTCTGCTCCTGAATATCTTTTATTCAGAGCGTAAAGGATACGCACTGACGCCTACACAGGCATGATATATAAAATTAAAAAAGATAATCGGTTTATACGGGTGATTCTTCAAAATAAGCTTCGGAAGTATCTTCTGCGGACGTTTCCGCCTCTTCTTCGGCTACGGGAGTTTCTCCGTTTTCTTCGGATACGGAAGTTTCTGATGAAGAACCACTGTAATCGGAGATATACCAACGGACTTCACTGCCGTCATATTCACCGACTTTAACAGACTCAATTATAATATCTTCAACAGGTTTGTCGTTTTCACCTGTTTCGGTTTTCTGAATTTCAAAAATCACATCAAGACCGTCATAGACCTGTCCGAAAATTGTGTAAGCTCCGTCCAGCCACGGTGTACCGCCTGCTGTTGAATATATTTCCATTGCCTCGTCCGAAAAGCTGTAACCGTAGTTTTTATACTGTTCCAAATCTTCAGGCGAATATACTTCTCCTGTTACAATGTAGAACTGACTGCCGTCCGTTGCGGTTGAACCGCTGTTTGCATAGGCAACCGCACCTGCCGCATGGATAAGGTGGGGGTCTGTACCGCCGTCAAAGCTTCCGCCCCACATTGATTCTCCGCCCATTCCTGTACCTTCGGGGTCACCGCCCTGAATCATGAAATCATTTATTACTCTGTGGAAAGTGAGACCGTCATAATAGCCCTGTTCTGCAAGACCTATGAAATTTTCAACGCCCTTGTCGGCATATTCGGGGAAAAGTCTGAACTTTACTTCACCGTAGTCCTTGATGTTCATGCTTATGACTTTATCGCCCTCTTTGATTTCCGAGAAGTTCTCAACAGCGACTTCTTCTGGGGGGAGAGTTGTTTCTGCCTGACTTTCAGCCTGAGCGTCATAACCCTCATAATCACTTATATACCATTTAAGTTCTTCGTCATTGTACTTGTCAACTGTAACGGATTCCATTATAACGTCCTGCATAGGTTTGTCGTTTCCTGCATCTGTAGCGACTTTCTGTATATTGAATATTACGTCAAGACCTTCAAAAACCTGTCCGAAAACCGTGTAGCTTCCGTCAAGATAAGGCACACCGCCTGCGGTAGTGTAGATTTTTTCGGCTTCTTCGGAGATGTTGTAACCTGCCGACCTGTAATTCTCAATATCGTCCTTTGTACAGACTGTACCGGTAACTATATAGAACTGACTGCCGTTGGTTGAAGTAGCACCGCTGTTTGCATATGCCAAAGCACCTGCCGCATGAATAAGGTGGGGGTCTGTACCGCCGTCGAACTTTCCGCCCCATACTGATTCACCGCCACGTCCTGTACCTTCGGGGTCACCGCCCTGAATCATGAAGTCATTGATTACACGGTGAAACGTAAGACCATCATAATAACCTTTTTCTGCAAGACCTATGAAATTTTCAACGCCTTTGTCGGCATATTCGGGGAAAAGTCTTATTTTAACCGTTCCATAGTCTTTTATTTTCATGGTAATAATTGTATCGTCCTTTTGAGGAGCGGTAAAATTAGCAATCTGTACGTCTGCGTTTGAAGAATTGTCAACGGATTCTTCATTTGAATTTTCAACTATTTCGGGTTCTTTACCGCATGACGAAAAAACAGTCGTCAATGTAAATGTACAGATAAGAACAGCCAGTACTTTTTTTAACATACATTGCACTCCTTAAATAAAAATATGTACAGTTTTGAATAACAAATATAATTCAGCCTAACTATTATACAACATAATTCCCGATTTGTAAATAGTTTCCGACTAAATTTGTGACAAACGGGAAAAGCAGTAACTAAAATGAATAATATTTACTCTAAAATGCCGTAATTTAAGATAAAATAAAGGCAAATCAACTGTCTTTGTTTTCTTGGGAATATGTTCCGATTTTTACGGAAATAATCATTATATCATCTTTGGGGACTTTATAGTTTCCGTCGTTTTCGGAATCAAGGGAAGCAAGTTTTTCAACTACGTCCATACCCTCATAAACCTGACCTATAACTGTCATCTGCTGTGAAAAATTGGGAACACCGCCCTTTTCTATAAAAGCCTCTACAAGTTCTTCACTTGTATCGGACGCACGCATCTGTTCTTTGAGTTCGTCTGTAAATTCTATTGTATTGAGGAAATCAATACGGCTTCCGCAGTAGTAAGTTCCTCCGCCTATAAGCTTTTCTGTGAAAGTCCTTTCATAATCTGTAATTGGACAGCATACAGCACCCTTGAAACTCCATAAATTCTGATTAAGTTCACGTTCTATTCTTTCATGTGCGTCACCGTGATTGAAACTGCCGTCCTTTTTCTTTGAGCCTGCGGACGAATAGACACCGCTTTCCGAGTTGTAGAAATAGGTATTGTCATAATAACCGCTTTCGGCAAGTTCAGTGAAGTTTCTGACGGCATTCGGTGAATAGTCGGGATAAAGCACAAAACGTATTTCACCGAGAGTCGTTTCAACTATTGCTATGGGGTCATTTTCTTTTGGTTCTTCGAGCTGTACGAGGTCGAGGGTATTGACATCAATCGTAACATAAGTATTGTTGTTGTCCCTCACGTTTTCCATGAGCATAAGTCCGAGAGTAAGAAGTCCCATTCCGACCATAACTATTATCAGTGTTTTCATGAAACTTTTGTTTCCGCTTTTTTTCATTTGTTCACGTCTTTCATAATTTTATTTAATTTTCGTCGGGAATATATTCCATTATGTCCGCAGGCTGACAATTCAGAATCTTACATAAGTCCATAATAGACGAAACATTAACATTTTTATTTTTTGATAAAGAGTCTACTACTTTGGGATTTATACCGTTTTGGCGTAAAAAATATTTTTTTAAACCTCTTTCGTCAAGCATAGTAAATAATTTTTTATAAGAAACAGCCACATTAATACCTCCCATGTTATTTTATGGTACAATTTAACAAAAAAATAGCGTTACTTTTGGGTGCAATGTCAATAGACAAATTTGTTATTTTATGGTACAATGATATTGCAGTCCGAACAGCAGGGTAGGGCTGTGGGGGGGATAAGGGGGGGCATCGGAG
>JAGAQS010000304.1 GCA_017622635.1 Ruminococcus sp.
GATAACAAGGATTATGAGAAAACAACCGCTATTGTAAAATCAACGGATAAATTCCTTACAACATCTGTAATCCAATACAGCGTAGGTGAACGTGAAATTATTGTAACTGTTCCTTATTATATACCTCATGAAACTATCAGCGTTATCTACATGAGATGTAAATATCATAAAGTTATTGTAGATTGTATAAAATTACAGCACAAAGCAATTTTTAAAAATCTTATCACTTCTGCAACAATTTTTATTGTATTTCATAAAATGTCACGCAGAATGTACGAACAGTGTCGTATGATTGAAGCTTTCAATCCGTCAAGCGAGTATTACGGACAAACAACCGCAACAGTAAAGTCAAAAAACATAATCACAAGAATGTCGTTAATCAGCTATAATGTGGACGGAAAGGAATTTTCTGTAAAGGTACATCATTATTTAAAGTCGGACAGTACAGATATTATTTATCCCAAAGACAAACCCCAAAAGGCTATTCTGTACGACTATGAACTTGTTCACCGGACAATGAAAAAATTTCGTATTTTGTCATTGACAGCCTTGACAATCATACTTATACCCGTTTTGTTAATAATATGCTTTTGTATATATGTCAGCATAAATGGTCTGGGGGATTTTGAAGTATCATCATATTCGGCTTACCTGAAAATAATGAGGTATTAATATTATGGCTTTCTTTATAGAATCTCAATGTCCAACCTGAATTTTTGAAATTATTATTTACTGAGGTGCATATATGAAACTTATAAACAAAATAAAAGAAAATTATTCTTCTGAAATCATGCTTTTGTCGGTTGTGTGTTTTCTTGCGGGAGTTGTTCTGGGAATACTTCTCGCACCCGTTAAAAAAGGCTTTACAATAGGCTCTTACAACGGCTGCAACAACACGGTGGAAAATTACAAAAACTGCAAATACGGTTCTGATGACGAAGAAAATTTATAATCAAAAGGAGTTAATCACAATGAACAAGTCAACAAGAAAAGCAATTATTGCCGGTAACTGGAAAATGAACAAGACACGTCCCGAAGCTAAGGAACTTCTCGAAGCTATTAAGCCCCTCGTTGCAAACGCTGAGGGCAATGTTGAAGTTATTGCCTGTGTACCTTTCACAAACCTTGAAACAGCTATCAATGTTACAGCAGATTCTAACGTAAAAATCGGTGCTGAAAACGTTCACTTTGAAAAGAGCGGTGCTTTCACAGGTGAAATTTCTGCTGATATGCTTTCAGAACTCGGTGTTGAATACGTTGTTGTAGGTCACAGCGAAAGAAGACAGTATTTCGGTGAAACTGACCAGACTGTAAACAAGAGACTTCTTGCAGCACTTGAGGGCGGTTTAAAGCCTATTCTCTGCGTTGGTGAAACTCTTGAACAGAGAGAACAGGGCATTACAGAAGAAGTTATCGCTATGCAGACAAAAATCGCACTTCAGGGTACTTGTCCGAAGTGCATAAAGAACGTAGTTATTGCTTACGAACCAGTGTGGGCTATCGGTACAGGAAAGGTTGCTACTCCCGAACAGGCTCAGGACGTTTGTGCATTTATCCGTAAGACTATCGAAAATCTTTTCGACAAGGAAGTTGCTGACGGTATCACAATACAGTACGGCGGTTCTATGAACGCTAAAAACTGTGCTGAACTCCTTGCTAAACCCGACATTGACGGCGGTCTTATCGGTGGAGCTTCACTCAAGGCTGACGATTTCAATACTATTGTTCAGGCTGCTGTTAACGGCTGATTCTGAATCAACTTCAAGTGGGTGAACTATCGGTTTGCCCACTGCCTTTTCAAAACGGTGAACCAATATGAAAAATTCTACAGATACAGAAAAAAGTACATTAACAAGTATCAACGTTCTTATAGTGTTCATTGCAATATGCGGTGGACTTATGTTTGTAATGTATACAAGCGGAATCGCAGATATATTAATTGGAATCAGCTTTTTTGTCAATCTGGCACTTGTGTTGTTTTACAAGGTTTACAAAAAATACGGACGTTTTAAAAAAATCGTTATCACATTGCGTGTAATTGCAATAACTATTTTAGTACTGATGATACTTGCACCGATTACCTTGATGAGTTTTAAATATACAAAGTCAATGTATCCGCTGAAACGTTTCTGTTATAATTACGGAGTATATGGAATATCAAAAAATAATGTTTTACCGTCAGAAATGCCGAAAAAATGCGACGACTATATGTTCATTACAAAGGGCTGTGTAGTTGCTCAGGACTACCATGCAGACGCTTATTTGATATTTCACACAGATAAAGATACACTGAAAAAATACGAAAATCATTTTGATTCTCTGAATGATGCAGAACGTCGGGTAACGCATATGCCAAACCCTGAAGAAAAACAGTTTTCAGATGATATAATGTTAAA
>JAGAQS010000305.1 GCA_017622635.1 Ruminococcus sp.
GGTACGTATATCCGTACAATAATACACGATATAGGCGAAAAACTAGGTTGCGGAGGTATAATGACCTCTCTTGTCAGAACTTCGGCAGGCGGTTTTACGCTGGAAAACTGTTACACTTTTGAACAGATTCAGCAGGCACGTGACGAAAACCGTCTTGAAAGTCTTATACTGCCCGTTGACAGAATTTTTTCGTCTCTTCCGTCACTCCGTCTCGGTGAGGCACAGACAAGAATGTACAGAAACGGCGTGAAACTTGACCTTTCAAGAGTACGTAATATAAAGGAAAACTGTGTGTTGTACCGTCTTTACGGATTTGACGGCGGATTTATCGGAACTGCCGTCGCCGATTTTGAGAAAGGCGAACTCCGTATAGGTAAAAATCTTGCATGAGGTGAAAAAATGACCATAGTAAAACTGAATGATAAAATATCCGAAAAAACCGCTGTCGCACTCGGAATTTTCGACGGGATTCACTGCGGTCACAGGCTTATTATTGAAAATGCCTGCAATAAGGGTCTTGTTCCGTCTGTATTTACTTTCAGAACCGAATCGGTGAAATTCAAGCACGGTAAACCCTTTGAGTATATATATACAAACAGTCAGAAACTCCATTTTCTTGACAAGGCAGGTATAAAATATGTACTGTCACCTGATTTTGACGATATAAAGAATATGACGGGTAAGGAGTTCGCAGAAAAAATACTTTCCGGTATTATGAACGCAGGAAGTGTAATATGCGGAGATAATTTCCGTTTCGGCAAAGACGCTTCATGCGGTACTGACGAACTGAAAGTATTCGGCGAAAAATACGGCTTTTCTGTTGATGTCATAAAACTGAAAGAAAATGACTTTTCTTCCGAAAAATTCCGTGCAATGCTCAGAAACGGCGAAGTCAGCCGTAAAAACCCCTATATACTTTACGGTGAAGTCGTTCACGGAAACGAAATAGGCAGGACGATAAATTTTCCGACAATAAATCAGAATTATGCGGACGGACAGCTTGTACTTAAATACGGCGTTTATTTTACTGTGACTGAAATTGACGGTATGTGTTATCCGTCTATAACAAATGTCGGAATAAAGCCAACTATCAAGGGAAAGCGTTCACCTCTTGCCGAAACGCATATACTTGATTTTTCGGGCAATCTGTACGGCAGGAATATTGAAGTTGAATTTAATAAATTTATCCGTCCCGAAATGAAGTTTTCGTCCGTCGTTGAACTGAAAGAACAGATTTCACGGGATATTTCCGCAGTCCGTTCAATTATCAAAGATTAATATAATATTCGCAGTGCTTTCACTGCATTATCACAAAAAAAGTATATCATTGTAATGTCTGAAATCAACAGCCGTAAAAGGACTGTTTCAGGGAGGGAATTTAATGATAGAGGTTAAGAACCTTAGTAAAAAATACGGCGAAAAGCAAGCCGTAAAAAACATCAGCTTTAAAGTGGAGCAGGGTGAAATACTTGGTTTTCTCGGACCTAACGGTGCTGGAAAGTCAACAACAATGAATATGCTGACCGGTTATATTTCATCAACTTCGGGTCAGATACTTGTAAACGGAACAGACATATTTCAGGAACCGAAGAAAGCAAAGTCCTTTATAGGATACCTGCCCGAAATACCGCCTCTTTATATTGATATGACAGTTGAGGGGTATCTTAATTTTGTGTATGATTTGAAGAAGTGCAAACTTCCGAGAAAGGCACATCTTAAAGATGTGTGCGACTTATGCAAGGTTACAGACGTAAGGGGACGTATAATAAAGAACCTTTCAAAAGGTTATCGTCAGAGGGTTGGACTTGCACAGGCACTTATAAACAATCCGCCTGTACTTATTCTTGATGAGCCGACGGTCGGACTTGACCCGAATCAGATTATTGAAATAAGAAGTTTAATCAAAAAACTCGGCAAACGTCATACCGTCATACTTTCGTCGCATATTCTTCCTGAGATTCAGGCAGTTTGTGACAGAATAATTATTATAAACAAGGGCGAAGTCGCCGCAGACGGTACAGCCGACGAAATAGCAAAACAGCTTACAAATGAACATAAAATGACCGTCCGTATAGAAGGAACTTCAAAGACTTCCGCCGACAAGGACGAAATAGTAAAAGCCATAAAGTCACTTAAAGGCATAAAATACGTCCGTGCCGATATGGAACGTGAAAAGGGCATTTATGATTATGACATTGAGGCGGACGAAAACACCGATATAAGACGTTCACTCAATGACCTCTGCCGTCAGAAAGGCTGGAATATACTTATGTTACAGCTTTCCGACCTTACTCTTGAAGATATTTTCCTTAAAATCACTATGGGTGAAAATGATGTAAAAGTCAATGAGGATAAGCCACGTGTGCGTCTGGAAATCAAAGACAGCAATGAGGCAGAAGATGACGAAAACGGAGGTAATGATTAAATGGGTTCAATTTACAGACGTGAAATGGGTGCATTTTTCACATCAGGCGTAGCTTATGTATTTCTTTCAGTGTTTTATCTCCTTTCGGGATATTTCTTTTATGCGGGTGTAATATGTTCGGGCAGGACTGACACTTCACCTATGTTCAGCAGTATGTTTATAATTATACTGTTCCTTATACCTATCCTCACCATGAGGCTTCTCAGTGAGGAAAAGAAGAACAAGACAGACCAAGGTTTATTGACTGCCCCCGTCGGTCTGTGGGATATAGTTTTAGGCAAATATTTTGCCGCACTCACACTTTTTGTAATTGCGGAAAGCGTAGTGTTTATTTATGCCGGAATACTTGCATACCTCGGTGACGTTGTATGGCCGACACTTATCGGAAACTATTTCGCAATGCTGTTTCTCGGTGCTGCATTTATTGCCGTAGGTCTTTTTATTTCTTCACTTACGGAAAACCAGATGGCTTCCGCCGTTGCAAGTATGCTTGCACTTTTCGTACTTTATCTTTTTGACTCCTTTGCTGCCAATATCTCAAACGAGTATATCAGCAAGGCTATTACTTCTCTTTCGTTCTATTCAAGATACATTGAATTTACACAGGGAATATTCAGTCTTCCGAGCGTTGTATTTTTCCTCAGTGTTGCGTTTATCTTTAATTTCTTCACTGTGAGAGTACTTGACAAGAGACGCTGGGGATAATAATACGGAAAGAGAGGTATTTTTCAGATGAGTAATAAAGAAGTTTCAAATACGACAGAAACAAAACCAAAGAAAAATTTAAAGAAATTCAAATACGGTTCTATGTCGGTAGTTGTGATAGTGCTTGTTATAGTACTTGTCATAATAGTAAATCTTATTTGCAGTATAATTTCAAAACGTTCGCCGATTAAAATCGACCTTACCGCTGACAACAGATACGAACTCAGTGACGAATCCATTGAGGCAATGAAGAATCTCAAAGGTGATGTTGAAATTACCGTAACTTTCCCGAAGAGTGATTTTGCTTCAATGGGGGCTTACTATCAGCAGATGTATGCAAGTTATTACGGAGTAAATGTTGAGACACCGTATGAAATGATACCGTCCATTCTTGAAAACTACGAAATGTATGCAAAACAGGGTGAGGGCAGTATTAAAGTACAATACATTGATATGAACAAAGACCCCGATATTATCGCAAAATACAGAGAATACTACAACAACGAAATTCCTGAAGGCAGTATAATTGTATTTTCGGGTGATGAAAATAACGGCAGGGTAAAAGTTATCAGTCAGGAAGAAATTGTCAACATGATTCAGCCGTCAAATACAAGTACACAGACTGCAATCAACATGAATTTCGTGGGTGAAAGTACCATTACATCTGCAATTCAGAATGTTACCGACTCCAACCCGATAAAGACAGCGGTTATTTCAACAATGAACGGTGCTTCTGTGGCAGGTGACAGTTATGCTTCTTCAATATCTCAGATTATGGAATTTCTCGGCAAGAACGGTTACGACTGTACGGAAATTGACATTGCGTCAGACGAACTCAGCCCCGAAGACTATGATTTTGTTGTAGTGCCTATGCCGTCCGTTGACTTCGGTGCGGATATTATAGAAAAACTCGGTGATTTCCTCTACAACGACGGAAACTATCAGCGTAATATGCTCTATATTCCGAATATTCAGGTAACAGACCTGCCGAATATAAAAGAGTTCCTCGCAACATGGAATATTCAGGTTGAAGACGATATTATACTTGACGATACAAACTGGGTAAATATATCCGATTTGAGAAACCTCAATATAAAGCTTGAAATAAGCGATACCGATTCCGTAGGCGAACTCCCGAATGACGCACTTCCCATAATAGCACCTCTTTCAAGAAAAATTTCAATTCTTACAAAGAACAATGACGGCGTAGCTGTTTCTGTTCTCAAGTCTATGGATACCTCATACGACCAGAACAATGAAGAAACAGGTGCGAGAGACGTTGCCGTTGTATCGAAAAAAGAGACAAGTTCGGGTCTTGACACCTACACAAGCCATATGCTTGTACTGGGCAGTCAGCTTATGCTGGACAGTTCAATTCTTAATCAGACAAACACATTCAACAATGCAAATGTCATTATGGGTATGCTCAATACAATGACAGGAAAAGAAGCGTCTGCCGTTATTCCCGAAAAGGCACTCCAGCAGGCTCTTATTGCCCCGACAGCACACGAAATTAATATAATAAAGGTATTTGCAGTTTATGTTATTCCTGCTGTTGTTGCAGTTATAGGAATATGTGTATTTGTAAGGAGAAAGAACAGATGACCAGAAATGCTAAAAGTATTATAGGACTGAGTGCGGCGGTTGTTGTTCTCGGCGGAGGTCTTGCCGCTCTTATGCTTACCGAACCGAAGGACAATGAAAACGGTGAAAGTTCCGTTTCAACGTCGGAAGAATCGTCCGAAGCGGAGGGTGCGGGAATATTTCTTGTTCAGGACGAAAAGGCAGGGGAGACAGAGGGTCTTATAAAGGAACTTACGGTAAAAAATACTGACGGAACACTTAACGTCGTAATGGACAAAGAACCTACAGACGATTCAGCCGCAACCTATACGCTTGACGGTTATAAGGATATTCCGCTTAATACTTCTCTTGTCAGTACACTTGCAAACAATGCCGTGCATATGACATCAAGTTCAATTGTTGACGAAAACTGTGAAAATCCCGAAAAATTCGGTTTTGACAGTCCACAGGCGGAAGTTGAGGTTAAATTCCAAACGGGAACTGTAAAGAAGTTTATAGTAGGTGACAAAGCACCTGCCAATTCCGAAACGTATGTAATGCTTGACGGTGAAAACACTGTCTATACCGTTGCCGATTCATATACGGCAAACTACAGAAAGGTTCTTACCGATTTCGTTGATAATGTTATCCTTGAAGAACCCCCTGAGGACAGCTATCCGAAAATCAACAGCCTTAAAATTGAACGTGAAGACATTGACTACGATATTCTTCTTGAATACGACAAGAGCAGTGATGACGACGAATATTCGGGCGGTACTTCCGCAACTCATGTTATGGTTGAACCGACTGACGCTTATCTGACCGTTGAACGTTCGGAAGATATTACAAACGGTATGTTTGGTTTACAGGCTGAATCAATATATTCAATTCACTGTAAGGAATCCGATATTGCGTCGGCAGGTCTTAAAGAACCGTTCTGTACCGTTACTATGGACTGTGATGACGGCAACAAATATACGCTTCTTCTAAGTGAACCCTTTACTGACGAAAATGATAAAAAGTGCTGTTATGCAATGTTTGAGGGCGGTAACATGATTTATACCGTCGATACCGAAAACGCTAAATGGGTTACTGTTCTTCCCATTGACATAACGTCAAAAATAATGATAGGTTCTTACGTATGGAATATAACAGACCTTTCCGTAAATTGCAGTGACGGAACTTCCGAAAAGTTTGTCATTGAGGCAAAGGACGAAAATGCCGAAAACAACAAGGCTGAACATTTCAATGTGACTAAAAACGGTACTGCTTTTGACGGTGAACGTTACAGGCAGTTTTATGGTTTTCTTATAAATGCGGCGGCAGAAGAATTTGCACTCGGTGAGAAAATTCCTGACGGTGAACCTTTAGTAACCGTTGAATACAGTGACTCCTACACCAAAAAGAAAACAAAACTTGAATTTTACGAATATTCAAACCTTACGGCACTTATTGCTGTAAACGGTGAAAGCAAGTATTTCTGTGCAAAGTCATATGTTGACACATTGCTTGAAAATATCAGAAGAATTGAAACAGGGGAGGATTATATCACAACCTGGAAATAATATACAACAATAAAGGAGGATATTTCATGAACGAAAAATTTTACACTTATAAAGGCTATCCGCTTGTGAGAAGCAAAAACACTATTTATTACGGTTATATGTCCGACCGTTATGTAATTATGATTCAGATTCTTGCAACAAATAAAATCGGTGATACTGACGTTACAAGCAAGGTAAGAGTCGTTCAGATGTCCACTGACCTGACATTAGACCCACTTAAAGCCTGTGTGAAAAATACAGAGCGTGAGTGCGGACTTTATGAAGCTCTCGATATTGCGAGGGTATGGCTTGAAAAGGCACTTAAAAAATAAAAAATAACTGCTGTACGTAATTGTACAGCAGTTTTTTTGTTATCCGAGAACAACGGTTATTTCGTTTACATCTGAGAGCCTGTCAGCAGGAATGTAATTACTGTCGAGTTTTTCACCGTTGAGGATTACTTCATTTACACCCGATTCAACGTGTGCGGAGTTGTCAACGGCAATGTTCAGTTTTTTGCCTCTGAAATTCTTTTCAATTTTAAAGCCGTCCCACTCTGACGGTATTGACGGGGAGATTTCCAGACCTTTCATGTCGGGACGCATACCGCATATGCCCTCAACACATCCGACCATAACAGTTGACGCAGTACCTGTGAGCCAGTGAACGTGTGAACGTCCCTCAGA
>JAGAQS010000306.1 GCA_017622635.1 Ruminococcus sp.
CCGAAAGTTCAACGGCTGAATTTATATATGCCGTATATTCCCAATGCACGTATGGACAGGGTAAAACAAAAAACAGAAGTTTTCACGCTGAAATACTTCTGTAAGATTATAAATTTTCTCGGATTTGATAAAGTGACCGTTCTTGACGCACATTCACCCGTATCGGTTGCACTGCTTGACCGATGTGAAAACATTTTCCCCGAAAAATATATAAATTCAGCCGTTGAACTTTCGGGAATCGACAGGGAAAACGATTATGTATTTTTTCCCGACGAGGGGAGCTGTAAACGTTATTCAGGTATGTTCAGAGATTTTCGTCATATAGGATTCGGAATAAAAAAGCGTAACTGGAGTGACGGAAAAATTACAGGTCTTGATGTTTTCGGTGAGTCTCCCGAAAACAAAAACGTCCTTATAATTGATGACATATGTTCCTTTGGCGGAACGGTTTACCATTCGGCAAAGAAACTCAAAGAGATGAACTGCGGAAAAATATATGTATACTTTACGCACTGTGAAAATTCAATAGCAAAGGGCGAACTTTTAAAAGGTGATTTACTGGAGCATATATATACAACCGATTCATTGCTGAGTATTGAACAAAACAGTAAAATAACTGTTTTTGACTGCTTTTGAAAGGAGCGATTATTGTGTACGACTATATAAACCCTATGCTGATGTGTGACTTTTACAAGACAGTACACAGCGATATGATTAACCCGAAAATGACTAAATCCGTGTCATACTATACGCCCAGAATGTCACGTATAAAACGTTGGGACAGTGTAGTAAACTTTGGTTTGCAGATGTTCATAAAAACGTATCTCACAGACTTTTTCAATAAGAACTTTTTTGAACGTCCGGAAGATGAAGTAACAGGGGAGTTTGAACGTGTACTTGATGCTTCGCTTGGCAAAGGCGTATATAATTCCGAAAAAATCCGTAAACTTCACAGGCTGGGTTATCTGCCTGTTGAGATTACAGCACTTCCCGAAGGTGTGAAAGTACCCATACACGTTCCTATGTTCAGTATAAGTAATACGCATAAAGATTTTGCATGGCTTCCGCAGGCTCTTGAAAGTCTTATAAGTGCTGAAATATGGTATCCGCAGATTACGGCGACGGTAGGGGCAACTTACCGTGAAATAGTAAATAAATACTATAGTCTGACGTGTGATGACAATATAAGCCGTTCAAAAGCACTGGGGGCGTTTGATTTTAGGGGAGACACCTGTTTTGAAGCGTCACTGAAAGCAGGGGCAGGGTGGTGCTTGTCGTTTGAGAATACGGCAACAGTTCCCGTCATTCCGTATCTTGAAAAGATGTTCAACTGTGACTGTACAAAAGAATCTGTTGCATTTGGTGCTGTAAGTACGGAACATTTTGTTATGTGTTCAAACTATGCCTGCGACGGCGACGAAATAACGTTCCTGAAAAAAATGCTTACTGAACTTTACCCGAATACAAGTTTTTCTGCCGTGCTTGATTCTTATGACTACTGGAACATTATTGACAATATATTACCTCAGATTCACGACGAAATAATGAACCACAACGGCTGTATGCTTATGAGAGGGGATTCGGGTGACTGCGTTGAAGTCATAACAAAGACTGTATTTAAACTGTGGGAACAGTTTGGCGGTACTGTCAACAGCAAGGGTTACAAGGTTCTTGACCCTCACGTAAAAGCAATTTACGGCGACAGCATAACAGTACAGCGTTGTGAAGAAATTTACGGAATACTCATGAAAAACGGTTTTGCGTGTTCAAACGTTGCTTTGGGTGTGGGTTCATTCTCCATGCACTGTATAGAGGAGGACAGCATTTTAAAACCCTTTACAAGAGATACATTCGGCTGTGCCATAAAAGCCTGTTACGCTGAAATTGACGGAAAGGAATACCCCATTTTTAAAAATCCGAAAGAGGGCGGATTCAAGAAAAGTCAGAAAGGTCTGTGTTATGTTTACCGTGACGAAAACGGCAAATTAAATTACAAGGACAATTTCACGGCAAGTACTATACCCGACGGAAATTTACTTGAACCTGTTTTCAGGGACGGTAAACTTTTAAAAGAGTATACTTTAAGTGAAATACGTCAGACTCTTAATGACGGAAATTTCTGACTTGACAAAGAATGTCAGTTATACTATAATAGAAAAAAACGGAGGTAATTTTCTATGGGAAATTTTGACGCTAAACAGGCAGTTGAAAATATTACTGCATGGATTAAAAAGTATTTTGAGGAAAACGCTTCACCCTCAACTAAAGCAGTTATTGGAATTTCGGGCGGTAAAGACAGTTCTGTTGCGGCTGCACTCTGCGTGAAAGCACTGGGTAAAGACAGGGTTATCGGCGTGCTTATGCCACAGGGTGAACAGGCTGACATAGAATACAGCAAGCTTTTGGTAAAAACACTTGATATTCAGCACTATATAATAAATATCGGTGAGACTGTAAAATCTTTCATGAACGAAATTAAAAAACACATTGAACCGTCATCACAGGCAATTGTAAACACTCCTGCACGTATCAGAATGACTACTCTTTACGCTGTTGCCGGAACGGTTGGCGGACGTGTTGTGAATACCTGTAATTTCTCGGAGGACTGGGTGGGTTATTCAACAAAATTCGGTGATGCGGCAGGTGACTTTTCACCGTTGTCGGACTTCACGGTAACTGAAATTCTTCAGATAGGCGACGAGCTGGGACTTCCTCACGAACTTGTACACAAAGTCCCCATTGACGGACTCTGCGGAAAAACCGATGAGGAAAATTTAGGTTTCACGTATGCGGAACTTGATACCTATATAAGAGGTATTACAGACCTTTCCGACAAGCCTGAACTCAAGGAAAAAATAGACCGTATGCACAAAAATAATTTACACAAATTACAGCTTATGCCGACTTTCAGACAGTAAAACGTAAAAAATTTTAAACCCCGAAGTAACTGCTTTTGGTTGCTTCGGGGTTTGTTGCAGATATTCAATTATTTGTATAAACCGGAATTTATATTATCAAAAAACGTATTCATAGCATTTGCTAATTCTTGTGGATTATCAATATTAACTTCATGTCCTGAATTATCAATAGTGACGAATTTTGCATTTGACAATTTTTCTGTAAGCTTTATTGCTGCCTTTTTATTTACACTGTCTTTTTCACCACAAATAACAAGTACAGGACAATTTATCTTGTAAAGAACATTTGTAAAATCTATATCTGCCATTGAATTTGTAAGCGTTATAAAATCATTTTTCTTCAGTCCGATGTTACAGAATTGACTTTGCGGTATAAATCTGAACAGCACATTTTGCACTTTTAGCAGAAATTTAGGCATATCATATTGTGGGGCAATAAGAATAAGTGAGTTTATATTTTTTGGAAAATCTATAGCATAATTCAAAGCCAGTACAGCACCAATTGAAAGTCCGCAGAGGTTAAGCGGTTCAGAAATACTGTTACAGTATTCACAAAATAAAGCATACGTTTTGCCGTAAGTACAATTTCTTTCATTAAAAAAATTACTTAATTCAAGGGAAACGGTTTCTGTTTTGTCTGATAAACAGGATATTGTTTCAGTCCAGCTTGATGCATTTTGTCCCATTCCATGCAGAAGAATATATTTCATTTAGGGGCGATGCGTGAACGGGATAAGTAAAATGCAAAAATCCCTGTTCTGAACTCCGTTTCAGAACAGGGTTTTCAGCTTTTTCAGGAGGGAAAATAAAATGGATCATGAAAGAATTATATACATCTACGATTATCTGTCACGGTACACGGACGAGAACCACTATGTATCAATCAGCCAGATACAAGAACACCTCGCCAATGTCTGCAATCTGACCAGAGTGAAGAACGTAACGATTCGCCGTGACCTTGACAGGCTGACTGCTATGGGAAATCATATCGTAAAGCATAACCGTGAACATAACACGGCATACTATGCTTTAATTGACAAGGGTTTCTCATTCAATGAAATACGTTTCATCGTTGATTCGATCTCGATAAACAAATTCCTGACAGCATTTCAGAAGAAAACACTGATAAAGAAATTTGAGGGTATGTGTTCCGATGCAGAGATCAGGCAGCTCATCAGCCGTATCGTTCTGAATGAACGTTGTCCCTCGACACTCGATCTCTTGGAAAACTTGGATAAGATTCATAGATTGATCGGTGAACGGCAGAAAATAGATTTTGAATACGGCAAGTATGACGAAACAACGAAACAGATAGCTTATTACTATAAGAAACGGGAAATGCTCCCTGTGAGCGTGATCTACTTCCATGAGCGATTCTATCTTAAATGCCTCAATGAGAAGGACAGGAAATGGCGTATATATAGAGTTGACCGAATGAAGAATATCCTCGGTGGCGAAGTGTCTTATGTTCGGCTGCCACCGGAGGACAATTATGAGGGGTTCGTAACGGATATGTTTGCACCTGAATACTTCACCGTAGTCACACTGCGGGTAAAGAAGTATCTGCTCGATGAAATGAGGGAAAATTTTGGAGATTACGCTTCGATTTTTCACGATGAAGATTCTGACTATGTTCGTATCCGTGTACGGGTAGGTATCAACCGCAAATTTTATCTGTGGCTTATGCAGTATGGTGACGGTGTGGAGCTTGTTTCGCCTGCAAAAGAACGAGCTGAGTATTTGGAAGAAGTCCGTAAAATGCTCAGAGCTTATCCTGAATTTGCTGAGTAACAGCTTTGTGACGGCTCTTTCTGCAACTCACAAGCAACTCTTGTGCAACCCCATAATTAATGATCTGACGGTAAGCTGTCATTGTTCTCGGATAAACAGGTTTTGAATAGCTTTGAGCGAATCGGAGCATAATGAAAGGCAGTCGGCAGCAATGTCGGTTGTTTTCTTTCTGCCGATTGACCTTTCCGTTCCGTTGTGGTATAATTAACCTATAATCTGCTTTGCTTGGGAGTGATACGATATGGCAGTCTACATAGTCTTTGACGTTGAAACGCCCAATCGTGCAAATGACCGTATGAGTGCGATAGGCATTTCTGCAATCAAGGATAATAAGATCGTGGCGAACTACTTTTCTCTTGTTGATCCCGAAACACATTTCGACTACTTCAACACTAAGCTCACCGGAATAGATGCGGATAAGGTCAAGGGCGCTCCGAATTTTGCAGAGCTATGGAAGAAGATTGAGCCTATCATGAGCA
>JAGAQS010000307.1 GCA_017622635.1 Ruminococcus sp.
CCTGAAATCACTTGTAATATGGCTTATAGTATACTTATCATAGGCGGACGGCAGAAAACCGAGTTTCTGAATCACCGTTCTGTAAACATAATAAGCACCGTAACTTGTAAGCTTTGTATCATTGCGGTAATAAATATAACTGTCGTTAAGCATTTTTAGTATATTGCAGGTATCAATTTTTCTGATACTGTCATCAATTGAATTGTAGAGACTGTCTATCTGATTTTCTTCTGAATTTGAAAGAAGATATTCAGGCAGGACATCACCGTAAACACCCGATGACGTGGGAACAGCCGTAAAATAAACCGTTCCGCCGTAATTTTCCGTAAATTTATTTACAGCTTCTATATTTTCTTCCGAAATATTACGTTCAGAAATATCGGCTTCAAGCAGTCTGTCGTCTCCGACATAAACACCGTTTACAATTTTTTCGCACATATCGGACTCAATTTCAGCCTTTGCGGAAACCCATTTATCCCTGTATGCGAAATGGTCAGTCATATACGCTTCAAGTTGTCTGCCGTAACTGCCGTCCGAAAATGATTCAAGTGAAAAACGTGGCATAACAGCAAGACTGCGGTTTTCACTCAATGAATAATCTTCTTTCTTTTCAAAAACGGTAAGTATCAGAAAAGAAAATATAAAAACAATCACAAGTATTGCTGTTATCACGGCTGACAGCTTTGATATTTTCATAATACCGGAATCCTCCTTACAGTTTCATCAGAATCATTCCCGAACTTCCGTTATATGAAATAAGTGCAGTACATACTGCGAGAAGTATCACGGTTATTACGGGTGAACATATTCCCATAACGACTCTGAGTTTTGTTTTTCCGGAACGCATAAGCATATTCCTGAAAAGATTTGTCGAGAAATACATACATATAAGCAACAATACTATATAATATTTCAGCAGATAAAGCGTCTGTGAATCGGCAAAGACCTTGTTTCCGCCGAGCATGGCAAGAAGATAGTGCAGTGAATACGAAACATTTTCACCCGAAAGAAAAACCGCACATATCATTGTTACCGCATAAGTGTAAATTATTCCCGTAGCTTTCAGAATTTTCATACGTCCGAGAAGTTTTTCGACAACCACTGACAAACCTATGAAAAAACCCCACAAAAAACCGTTTATATCAAATCTGTACCAGAATCCCACAGCACCCCACGACAGTATAAATATAATTTTCCTGTAAACACGTCCCCCGCCGAGTTCACACAGGGGTTTTGAAATATAGCGTCTGAACCAGTATATTATCTGAACGTGCCAGCTTCCCGCAAAGTCACGTATTTTTGTACTGAAAACGGGATAATTGAAACTGTGCGGAAGTCTGAACCCGAAACAGTAACCTATACCCGTACCCATATCCGCAAAACCCGAAAGTGTAAAATAAAGACAAAGCATATAAGCCGTCATTCCGAGCCACGCATTAAGTGCAGGCATTTCCCATATGTCAACGCTTTTTACCGCATTGTAAAGCATATACATAGTATCGGCAAAAATAACTTTTTTTACAAGTCCCTTTACAAAGATTGTAAATCCCATACCTATTTCTGACAAATCGGACTTACGGCTTTTAAGCATCTTCCTGAAAGTATTGTATCTTATGACAGGACCCATTATTATTCTCGGAAACATCATTATATAAAGTCCGAACTTTATCGGATTACGTTCCGCACGCATACGTTTTCTGTAAATGTCAACAAGATATCCAATGGCAGACAACGTGAAAAACGATATTCCGACGGGGAAAAATTCTTCGGGTATGTGAAAATTTTCCCTGATAAATGAAAATTTATCTGTCCTGAATGTAAATATTGAAATTATGTCAAAAGATACACCAAAAATCATAGGTATGGCGGACAGTATTTTCTTGTCACGCAGTATCCATATAAACGCCCCTGCAATATAGTTTACAAGAGTATAGATTATCATAAATTCAAGAAATTTCAGACTGTTCAATGCACAGAACACCATGCTTAAAACAAAAAGCACTTTTTTTTTCATACTTTCAGGCGTAACCATATAAATAAGAAGTGACAACGGCAAAAATCCGTATATAAACAGCAGACTGCTATATAACATCATTCGTCTCCTTAATTTTTCTGACATATTCGGCAAGTTCATCGGAGTTCATCATTGTATTGAGAACTTCGGCAAGCGAACCCGTTGACATGAGTGACGGAAGCCCAAGACTTTTCTGTAACTTCTCACGCAGTTTTTTACTTTCGTTTCCTCCGCTGAGTCCGAGTTCATAAAGTGTCAGCCTTGTTATATCTGATTTATTTGTACTTTCGGAAGCCGTCACGCCCGATTTCTCAAACGCCGAAACAAGTGTTTTTACGTCTATTCCCTCAACACCGAGTTTGCCCTCTGCTGACGGTTTTTCCTTTCTTTTTTCCTTTCCGAAAACATCGGGAATATATACATTGATTATTCTGCCGTTTTTTACCGCACCTTTTATATAACCCCTTATTTTCCGTCCTGCAC